>CAYFUP010000045.1:0-19079 GCA_964346235.1 uncultured Bacteroidales bacterium
AATCAGGTTAATCATACAAATAGGTTTTTACAAAAACAAGGAAAATATATATTTATTTATACCAACGTTAAATCATAAAAACAACAACAATGTTAGTGCGATTGAATTTAAAAAATTCAAACAAGACTGCCCTTATCGATGATGAATCTTATGATTATATCATGAGTCACCCGTATTTAAAAAAGATAAATTTTTTGGAAAACTTGCGAATCCATTCTAACGGCTATGCATTTTTTCAAAAGAACTGGAAGCAAAATGACGGGAGCTATAAATGCGAGACCATTTATTTGCAGAAGGTAATTGCAGAAAAATTTGTACCCAAATCAGCTGAAATGAAAGAATTAAACAAGGTATGGATTCGCTTTAAAAATGGGAATCCATTGGATTGCCGAACCAATAACCTGGAGTGGTCCACTTTGTCCAATGTAGTCAGGAACACCAATAAAACTGATAACAAGCTGGGATACCGGGGAATCATCAAAAGTGGGAAAAAGTATCAGGCCATTATCTATTTAAACCGGAAAGGCATTGATTTGGGAAAATTTGATACCCCCGAAGAAGCTGCAGAAGCCTATAATAAAAAATCCCTCGAGTTGTTTGGTAAAACCAGGAGTTTGAATAAAATCAGAAAAAAGACAAAAGCGGAAAGCAAAACAGACGAACCGAGAAAGAAACTAAAGGATTGAGAAATTATAAGGTTGAAACTGCAGCTCCGATAATCCCTGCAAAGTTCTGGAGATGTGCCGGAACCACCTGGCTTTCTGTCCTGACTAAATATTCACTGTATTGATGAAATTTCTTGCTTATCCCTCCCCCAATGATAATTTTCTCCGGGTAAAATAATTTTTCCATATAATGAAGATACTTATCAAATCTTTTTGCCCATTTATGCCAGGGTAATTCATATCTTTTCCTTATCGCATCAGAAACCCAATCCTCTGCAATTTTCTTCTTATAATAAATATGTCCCAGTTCGGTGTTGGGGACCAATACTTTATTGACAAACAAGGCAGTACCTATGCCGGTACCCACCGTAATAATGATCACCAATCCGTTCAGTTCTTTACCATGACCGAATCTCATTTCAGCCATTCCTGCTGCATCAGCATCATTTAATACAAATGTAGGAACACCTACCGTTTTATCAAAAAGTTCTTTCACATTGGTTCCGATCCAGCTTTTATCGATATTGGAAGCCGTTCTCACAATATCATTCTGAATTGCGGAAGGAAAAGCAAAGCCCACTTCTCCCCGGTATTCAAAAAAATCGACGATTTCTTTCATCGTTTTACTGACAGATTCCGGAGTAGCCGGAACGGGAGTAGGAATACGATGTCTGTCAGAGACTACCTCCCCTGTCTCAATATTAACCAGGGCGCCCTTTATGCCGGATCCACCAAAATCAATTCCCAGTTTGATGTTTTCATTATCTGCCATTTTTTTCAATTTAATGATGGTTAAAACAAGCGATTAAAAATAGGAAAATAATCCCAAGAAATCAAAATTCCATGTCGGATACTTTGTAACATTTTGTAAAACCTATAAATAAATCATTACAAAAATATTATATTTATAATTTAATTTTTGAAAAAATAAATTAAAATATAAACAAATAATGATGCGTCTTAGCGCGGGGCTCTTATTATGCATGATATTTTTAATCTTTCCTTTTTTTACCATTCATGGCCAGAAAAAAGTGGTTTGCGGCCGGGTAACTGCATTTGATAAATATGTACTACAGGGGGTGGAAGTCGTGGCGAGAAAATCAAAAAACCGGGTGAAAACCAATGAAGAAGGCATATATTGTGTTCAATGTGAGAAAAATGATAAACTAAAATTCAAGGCGAGGGCTTTTTATAATGAAACCATTAAAGTGGAAGGCATTGATTCCGCTAATGTGGATATGGTATTCATTGAATCGGATAGGAACAAGAAGCTGGCTACGGGTCTGGGATACATAGACAAAGAAGATCTCACCTATGCCATATCCAACTTATCCGGAGACAATGTGGACTACAGCAGTTATTCAGATATTTATGAAATCCTTCAGGCGAGAGTTCCAGGGGTGGATGTAGTAGGCAGGCAGATCCGTATCAGGGGGTCATATAACACAAGTAAAAATTCGCAACCCCTGTTTGTGGTGGATGGTATTTATGTGAATGGCATTGCTGATATCCATCCCAGTGATATACAATCCATCAATGTAATAAAGGACGGTGCTGCAGCCATGTATGGTTCAAGAGGGGCAAACGGGGTTATCGTTGTTACCACAAACAGGTAATGAACTTATTCATTGATGGTAAAGTCCTCCCCATCAAGGTGTGCAGGAAATTTATGACGGAATGTTTCCAATGAAAACTTATTGATGGTGGTTGTAAAAGTCGAATCATTGTCTTTTGTGTTTTTACATTGACTTTCACCTTTAAAGTCAAAAACATTTGAGTCTCCAGTGTAAATGATGTCACGACCGTCTTTTCCGATACGGTTTACCCCGGCAACATAAGACAGGTTCTCTATCGCCCTGGCCTTTAATAAAGTATTCCAAACATCACGCCTAACACCAGGCCAGTTGGCTACATATATCAATAAATCATAGTCCATGCGGAAGCGAGACCAGACCGGAAACCGGATATCATAACAGATCAGCGGCAATATTTTCCATTCTTTATACTCAATGATGGTTTTGGTGCTGCCCCTGGATAGTTTGTGACTTTCACCCCCAATCGCAAACAAGTGTCGCTTGTCATACGTATAGATGCTGCCATCTGGCTTGACAAAGTACAGTCGGTTATAGTAAGCGTTTCCCTCCTTCACGAAGAGACTGCCGGTGATGGCCATATCCTTTTTAAAAGCCTTTTCCTGCATCCAGTTGATTGATCTTCCATCCGGATCTTCCGAACAATTTTCTACATCCATGCTAAAACCGGTTGGAAAAGTTTCAGGAAGAATCACTATATCCGTATCTTGAATCTCGTCCGTTATTTTGTTCAGTTTATGCAGGTTTCCAGGAATATCTTCCCATAATATATTTGTTTGAACTAATGTAAGCGTCAGTTGTCCCATAAAGCAAATCCTTAAATTGTGGTTCTAAGAAAACGTCAATAACTGCGTTATGCTCAGTTGCCTTTTTTATGATTATTCTGTTGGTATTTTTTATCATGGATGTTTCATTTTGCCTGATTCATTTCGATTTTATCCGGAGACCCAAATTCTATTGATCCTTTACAATAATAATTCCATTAATTGTAAAGAATAAAATTTTCGGATATATTTTGAAAGGGTCTTAAACAGAAAACTTTTCCGGATGTTTTGGGGATACATTTTTCACAAAATCTTTGATCTTTTTCAGTTCTGATTGATAGTCATCGCCCAGGAGATATGGATCCGAAATACCGATTTCTTTTTTTTTATAATCTATGTAACTTGTCACCACCGGCACATTGACTTCCCTGGCAATATAATAAAAACCTTTTTTCCAGTTTTTTTCTCTTGAGCGTGTACCCTCCGGGGTGATTACCAAAACAAAATGGCTTTTGGTGTTAAACAGGTTTACCATTTTGTTAACCACATTGCTGCTCCTTTTTCTGTCAACCGGAACGCCTCCCATTTTTAGTAAAATTCTTTTCAGGGGAAAAACAAAAATTTCTTTTTTTATCAGGAAGTAAGGTTTCTTATTCACAGAATAAAAATATAATTTTCCTATCACGAAATCAAGGTTGCTGGTATGAGGAGCAATGATGGCCATAAATTTATCGTATCCGGGATAATTGCCCTTGACCGACCATCCAAAAATGCGTAATATTAACCGGCTAAGTTTTTGCATGATTCATTATTTGTATATTTAGTGCCTCTATTTAAAACTTATTCCACATAATTAGGGGAATCTTCTTTTAACTGCTGAACAGAATCATAGTAATCCAAAATAATTGTTTCCAGCAACGGTAGATAATAATTCCAGAAAAAATTCCTGTCGCCAATCCTTTTTTCACTTCTCAATAACTGGTTTATTTCTGCAAACCCATTAAAATAGGAAGAAACCTGATCGATGTTGGAATGCGAAAAATCTCCTGCAAAATAATAAAACCGTTTATTCATGTCTTTTATCACTGCCGGGAATTCTGGACTAATATCATTTTCCTGCAGAAGGGAATCCCCTTTTTGATTCACTTTCAGTTTAAAATTGGAGATGGTCATCATGCTGTCGGTTTTATCCACCACATCAAACCATTTGGAAAAAGGAACTGATTCCGGAAGATCATAGAATTCTGCCATTATTTCGTCGGTTTCAATCAAAGGGGCTTCATACACCAGATATCTGGCTCTGTCAAGAACAACAACATTTCCAGATTCATGGATTAATACAATCCCTGCCCCTTTATATTTCCAGTCATGGTTGTTATGGTTTTCATAGTACTGAACTATCCAACCTGGTACCAACCGGTTTTCCATATTAATGTCCAGTTCCTCAAAATATTTACCAATCCAGCCTTTCCAGCTTATATTCAATAATTCTGACAATTCCTTCCTTATTTTCTCTTCCGAAGGAGGTTCTAAAATACTGAACTCCGTCAATATTAGTTTATTAAGATATTTCATTTCTTTCATCAACCAAACATCATTATTGCCTAAGCCCCCGAATAATTTGGTGGCCGGTTGAATATGCTGGGTATAATTATATTGCTTGTCGAGATAAACCCCATAAGTATCGACATAATAGACCATGTCATATGTATCTGTGAGTTGTATTATCTTTGGAAATGGAATATTTCTGATTTCAAAATTATCTTCTTTGAGGTTTACAGGATAAAAACCATAGTAGTCCTCGCTTAGGGAATAATGTTTATTATTTGATTTTCTGATTTTATGATGAGAAAGAATCCATATCAGGCTTTTGTGCTCATTCCTTAAGATATCAGGGACTGTTTTGTTGACAATCAGCAAGTTTAAATATTTACTATCTTGCCTTACCCATAAAATAAAACCCAAAAACAGTAAAATGATTATAAAAAAAAACAGCCCAATGAGATATCTTTTGATGTTTTTTAAGTAATCAGCCATTTGGAGCAATTAACAAATTTTAACAAATAATATTTCTTTTTTTAAAAGGAATAATTATTATTTTCGTGGACGCGGAAAAAATCAAAAATCTGGTGTAAATTAAACAAAAAAAACGTATCATGAAAAAACTATTTATATTTGTTGTTTTGATTGGAATCTTTGCCATAGGTTATGTTGAAGCACAAACCACTTCTAAATATGGCAAGGACAGTTTGGAATGCCTGAAGAATCTCTCCACCATGCAGGAATATTGTAATATTGATTTGTATAACATGGCGCTGGAGTCCTGGAAATATACCTTCAATGAATGTCCCAGGGCCAGTAAGAACATATATATTTTTGGTGTTCAGATGCATCAGCACTTTATCGATAATACAGAAGATGAGGCAAGGAAGCAGCGATTAATTGACACCCTGATGCTGATATATGACAAGAGAATTAAGTATTTTGACCAGGAAGGATATGTACTTGGCAGGAAAGGGATAGACCTGCTTAAAAACGATAACAGTCAGGCTAAAAAAGCTTACGACATTCTGAAAAAATCGATAGATCTGCGAAAAAACCGTTCCAGTGAAAATATATTAATTACTTATATGATGCTCAGCACTAATCTGTTTAAATCAAATGAAATTAGCAGTGACCAGGTATTAGATGATTATTCCATGTTGAGTGATATATTAAATTATCTAATAAAAAATGACAGGAATCCCGCCAAGGCCGAATCAGCGAAGAACAGGGTAGATGAATACTTTGCGAATTCGGGTGCGGCAAGTTGTGATAATTTGATTGCATTATATGAACCTCAATATGAGGAGAATCCGGAGGATAAGGAATTACTGGAAAAGATGCTGGACTTGTTTGAGGAGACCGGGTGCGAAGATTCAGAGTTATTTCTAAATGTAACCATCAGTCTTTTTGACATTGAACCGACAGCGAATTCGGCTTATGATATTGCCAGGCTTTTTATCAAAAAGGAAAATTATCAAAAAGCTGCGGAATATCTGAATAAAACCATTGAATTAGAGGAAGATCCTGAAAGCAAAGCCAATTATTATTATCAACTGGGAGTCATTAACAGCAATCAATTTAAAAAGCCAAAAGAAGCCAAAGAATTGGCAGAAAAAGCCCTTGAATTAAGGCCAAATTGGGGAGCTCCCTATATTCTGATAGGAAACACCTTTGCCGCCACCAATGATGAATGCGGCGAGAATGAATTTCAGAAAGCTGCTGTTTACTGGCTGGTGGTGGATAAATTTCAAAAAGCCAAATCTGTGGACGAGACAGTGACAGAAAGGGCCAATGATTTAATTGAAAGATACAAGCAATACTATCCGAAAAAAGAAGATGCATTCTTTTATGGTTTCAACGAAGGAGATTCATATAGGGTGGAATGCTGGATCAATGAAACCACCACTGTCAGGTTTTAATCAGAAGCAGCATATGAAAGCATGATTAAAATAATTATAATATATTTCTTATTATTTCTTTATTGGTTGCTTTTAGGGCCTACTCATAGTTGAGTCAGTATTTAGTGGTTCTGAGAAAACGTCAATAACTGCGTTATGCTCACCTTAAGCACCAGTCATTTGCGATTAGTAAACTCCTGGCGCTCAAAGCTCGCATGCCTTGTTCTTGACGCCTTCTTAGAACCACTAGTTAAGACCAACATGAAATCATATTGAATATTTATAAAGGAAAAGAAACAGGTTTATTTCGTTTACTGGATTGATATATGGCTGTAAAAATTTCCACTGTTACCCTGGCTTCTTTAGCTGTAATTATGGGGTCTTGATTATGAATGATGGACTGACAAAAATTATCGTCCTGCAATTGAATATAGTATTCTGAAGCCTTTATGCTGCCGAAGAAATCTTCATCTTCTTTTTTCCAGCTTTGTAGCATTCTCTCTTCACCGGGAATTGTCCATATATCATTATAGGGGGCTTCCTGAACTTCCGATTGACCAGCAATAAACATGGCCCCTCCTTCAATCTGGGTTCCTACCGAAGCACCATTATCTCCGTGCACATGGACCTTTCCATATATTCCTGGTTTCTGGGAATTGCTTAGCACAATGTTTCCCAAAGCACCGTTTTTGAATTTTATAATGGCCAATGCAGTATCTTCAACTTCAATATATGGATGGTTGATGTTTTCATGTACCCCGTATATTTCTGAAATCTCGCCCATCATCCATTGAAATACATCAAGTTGATGCGGAGCCTGATTAACCATTACTCCGCCGCCTTCAGTATCCCATTTACCGCGCCAGGGATCACTTTTATAATAGGCTTCATCCCTCCAGCCTAACATGATTGTATGTCCAAGGGCAGGTGTACCTATCTTGCTCTCATCAATGGCCTTTCGCATTCTTTTGACAGGCTCATAAAACCTGCGTTGACTCACCACCCCAATAATGACATTGTATTTTTCTGAGGCTTCGATCATCTTATCACAATCAGGTAATGATGATGCCAAAGGTTTTTCTACCAATGAATGCACACCCAGCCTGGCCAGTTCAATGACGGGTTGTGCATGATAAGGATGAGGAGTACAAACAACAGCAGCTTCAATCCCTTCCTTTTTCACCATTTCTTGTAAATTATCATAAGGACTTACACCAAATTCGGCAGCAAACTTTCTGGCTTTGTCTATGTTTCGGCTCAAAACAGCCCTAAAATCACAAAAATGTGAGTTTTTAAGTCCTCTGGCGTGCAAATTTGCGATTTTACCCAGACCAATAACCGCTGTTTTCAGTTTTTCAGGCATATATTTATATTTTAATTAAAATAATTTAGCGCTTAGACATCATGCGATAACGAACATTATTTTTTTATTGTGTTTAGCAATGGTTTTATTATGATGTTACTCATATTAACTCCGATTTATGAAATTTAAACAAAGATGTATATTTTTTTTCATTATTTTGTGGTTGATTCTTTAAGCTATAAGCGTATCCATAGTAAATAATTAATATACAACACAATACCTTAAATAATGAAAAATATTCGAATTCAAAGATCTTTTAAGCTGATTCTCATTGCAGCGGTTTTATTTTCATTGGCGTCATGTGCTGATAACAGAGCGGATAAACCCAATTTTGTTTTTATTCTTGTGGATGATATGGGCTGGAAAGATGTTGGTTGTTATGGCAGTGAATTTTATGAAACCCCAAGCATTGACCGGTTGGCAAAAGAAGGAATGCGATTCACCAATGCCTATGCTTCTGCTTCAGTTTGCAGTCCCACGAGAGCAAGCATTCTTACAGGTAAAAACCCGGTCAATCATGGCATCACCGAATGGATTCCCGGCAGGCAGCATTACCATCCAAAAGAAGATCACAGGAAGTTTATGGCTTTGCCTTTTACGCAGCAAATGAAGATTAAGGAATATACGATAGCCGAAGCGCTTCAAAATAATGGATATGAAACCTTCTTCGCCGGTAAATGGCATTTAGGAGGAGAAGATTATTATCCTCCCTTACAAGGATTTAAACATAATGTTGGCGGCTGTTCTGCCGGTGGACCATATGGAAACAAGGAATACTTCTATCCTTTCGGAGCTCCGGTAAATGGGAAAGAAGGCGATTTTTTGACAGACAACCTGACCAATCAAACTTTAGCATTTATTAAACAAAACAAAGACAAACCTTTTCTGGCTTATTTATCTTTTTACACCATACATAATCCCCTTATGGCCCCAGATTCGCTTGTTGAAAAATACCAGGAAAAGGCAGATCAGTCAGGATACATAAGCGAAGAGCGTTTTACAAGAAACAAAGAATGGATAGACGCATTGCCGGAAAACAATTATAAAGTACGTCTGGTCCAGGATAACCCAGTCTATGCTGCCATGGTAGAAATAATGGATAGAAATGTGGGACGGATAATGGAATTCCTGAAAGAATCAAACATTGATGATAATAAAGTAATATCTTTTACAGGCGATAATGGTGGCTTAGCTACTTCAGAGGGATCCAACACCTGTAATTTACCACTGCGGGCAGGAAAAGGCTGGCTTTATGAAGGGGGTATCAGGGAGCCCACCATCATCAAATGGCCTCAAAAAATCCAACCGGGTTCAGTGTCTGATGCCCTGTAATAAGCACAGATTTTTAATGCGTTTAATGCATTTGATATCCTTTTTTTTCAATATTGGTTTACTTTTAATCATTTAAAGTTCAGGTAAAGAAAAAAATATTAGAAACGAATAATGAAAGGCATGAATAAATGGAATCAGAAAGAATAACCACCATAAAAAAAGGAACTGCCGGAAAAGGGCCAGTTGTTTACTGGATGAGCCGAGAGCAGCGGATTGATGACAACTGGGCCTTAATATATGCCATTGAGCAGGCCAATAAAACCAAAACATCAGTCATTATTGTTTTTAACCTGGTTGCCTCATTCCTGGAAGCTACTGCACGTCAGTATCATTTTATGCTGAAAGGATTAAAGGAATGCGAAATAAATAGCCATGATAAGCAAATCCCTTTTTATGTATTAACCGGAGATCCGGCCGAAAATATACCTTCATTTATTGAAACCCATCAGGCCGGAATGTTAATCGCTGATTTTGATCCACTGAAAGTTAAAAGAATATGGAAAGAAGATGTCAAAGAAAAAATAACCATTCCTTTTTATGAAGTTGATGGTCATAATATTGTTCCCTGCCGAGTGGCTTCAGGGAAGCAGGAATTTGCGGCTTATACGCTTCGTCCGAAAATTCAGAAAAAAATAAAAACCTTTCTTACGGAATTTCCTGGTATTCCGGTGCAGGAAAACGGAAAAACAAGTCAGCCAATCAACGATTGGAATGAAATTCATCATTCCCTTAAGGTGGATACCACCGTTCAGGAAATTGACTGGCTTAAACCTGGCAGCAAAGAAGCAATAAGGGTTATGGAAACATTTATAAAGGAAAAACTTCCGTATTATGGAAAACTCAAAAATGATCCCATGAAGGATGTATTATCCCATTTATCCCCTTATCTGCATTTTGGTCAAATATCTGCTCAACGGGTAGTTATTGAAATCATCAAATCAAAGCTCAGTGATGAACTGACTGCCGGTTTTATGGATGAGATCATTGTGCGAAAAGAATTATCTGATAATTATTGTTTTTATAATCGTGATTATGATTCGCTTGAAAATATTCATTCCTGGGCAAAAAAAACCTTGGAAGATCACCGGGAAGATGAACGGGAATACTTATATGAAATGAATGAGTTGGAGCAGGCAAAAACCCATGATCCTTTATGGAATGCCGCTCAGAAAGAGATGGTAATGACAGGTAAAATGCATGGTTATATGCGCATGTACTGGGCGAAGAAAATCCTTGAATGGAGTGAATCTCCTGAGACAGCATTAAAAACTGCCATTTATCTTAACGACAGATATGAACTGGATGGGCGTGATCCGAACGGATATGCCGGATGTGCCTGGTGCATAGGAGGAGTACATGATCGTGCATGGACTGAGCGCAAGGTTTTTGGTAAAATCAGATATATGAACTACAACGGGGCAAAAAGGAAATTTGATGTAAACGGTTATATTGATCGCATAAACAGGTTACAATAAATTTGCGCTGAAATAATCAGAATTAAGGGTATTCTAATCTGTCAAAACAATCTTCCTTTTAAACTTTTTTTTTTAAATGATTGTTAAACAGGATAAATTTGTATTAATTTATCATTTATTAGAATATCAATTAAACCATCAAAACTAAATGGATAAGTTCACTTATCTTAACAACACTGAAGTTACTACCATTGAAGAATTATACAAGACTTACAAAAAAAATCCCGATGATGTAGAAGAATCCTGGAGAAGGTTTTTTGAAGGTTTTGAATTTGCCCGTAAGACATTCGGAGAAGACCAGACCCAGGTTTTTGAAAAAGAGTTTAATGTAATCAATTTAATTGAAGCTTACCGGAAAAGGGGCCATTTATTTACCGAAACCAACCCGGTGAGAACCAGGAGACAATATACCCCAACCCTTGCTCTCGAAAATTATGGTTTGTCAGAAGAAGACCGTTATTCAGTTTTTCAGGCAGGTTCTCAGATAGGTATTGGTCCCGCTACTTTAAATGATATCCTGGATCATTTAAAACAAACCTATTGCCGCTCCATTGGTGCGGAATACATGTTCATCAGGAAACCCGAAATACTCTCATGGCTCTCATCGCGCATGGAAAAGGAAAAAAACACACCGGCTTTTTCCATTGATGAAAAGAAACATATCTATCAGTATTTAAACAGGGCAGTAAACTTTGAGCAATTCATTCATAAGAAATTCATTGGACAAAAGCGGTTTTCCCTGGAAGGCGGTGAAGCCCTTATTCCAAGTCTGGATGCCGTTCTTGAGAAAGGAGCTGAACTGGGAATAGAAGAATTTATCATTGGCATGTCGCACAGAGGGCGATTAAATGTATTGGCTAATATTCTGAAAAAACCCATTGAGGATATTTTCAGTGAATTTACCGGTAAGTTTTATGAAGAAAACATTCAATTGGGCGATGTAAAATATCATTTGGGATATGGCAGTACCATCAAGACGGAATCCAATGGGGATGTCCGTTTAAATCTTGCCCCCAACCCATCCCACCTTGAAGCAGCGGACCCGGTGGTTGAAGGAATTGCCCGGGCCAAAATAGATCATAAGTATCAAGGAGATTCAAAGAAACTGGCTCCCATTTTAATTCACGGGGATGCTGCCATTGCGGCGCAGGGTGTTGTCTATGAAGTCATTCAAATGTCCATGCTCAATGGTTATAAAACGGGTGGCACCATCCACCTGGTCATCAATAACCAGGTCGGGTTCACCACAAATTATCTTGATGGTCGTTCCAGTACTTATTCTACGGATATTGGAAAGGTAACCAAAGCGCCGATTTTCCATGTTAACGGAGATGATGTGGAAGCGCTGGTATATACCGTTAAGCTGGCCATGGAATTCAGGCAAATCTTTCACCATGATGTTTTCATAGATATATTATGTTACAGAAAATACGGGCATAATGAAGCAGATGAACCAAGATTTACACAGCCTTTATTATATAAGGCCATTGCCTCCCATCCGAATCCTGCAGAAATATATGCCAACAACCTCATTGATCAGAAGATTTATGCCCCGGATGACATTAAAACCTTCAATAACGAATTTAACCAACAGCTTGAAGAAAAGATGGAACTGGCTAAGAAGGACAATGTCGTGCACATTCAGCGCTTTTTGGATGAAGACTGGCATGATTATAAATATCCTGAAAATGAAGACTTTTTATTGCAGCCGGCTACAGGGGTTTCTCAAAAAATATTAAAAGATATTGGGGCACAAATCACGAAGAAACCGGAGAAAAAAATTTTCAGAAAACTTGAAAAACTTTTGCAGTCGAGACGGAAAATTTTGGACAACCATACGGTTGACTGGCCGATAGCAGAGTTGCTGGCTTATGGTTCACTTATCTATGAAGGCAATTCCGTCAGATTAGCGGGACAGGACTCAGAGCGGGGTACCTTTTCACATCGTCATGCGGCCTTTCACTATGAAGAAAGTGAAAAAAAATATACCCCGCTAAAATACTTGTACGAAAACCAGCCATCTTTTGAAGTCTATAATTCGTTGCTTTCGGAATATGGTGCATTGGGATTTGAATACGGTTATGCCCTGGCTACCCCAAAAAGTCTGACGATTTGGGAAGCCCAGTATGGTGATTTCGTGAACATGGCCCAGGTTATCATTGATCAGTACATTAGCTCTGCAGAAGAAAAATGGGGGTTGCTTAACGGACTGGTGTTGTTTTTACCGCATGGATACGAGGGCCAGGGGCCCGAACATTCGAATGCCCGAATTGAACGTTTTTTGTCCCTCGCTGCCCGGAATAACATGCAGATTGTAAACTGCACCACACCGGCTAATTTCTTTCATGTATTGAGGCGGCAACTTTCCCGCGATTTCAGGGTACCCCTGGTGATTTTCACCCCAAAAAGCCTGCTCAGGCATCCCAAATGTATATCTAAGTTGGAGTACCTGGAAAAAGGCAGTTTTCAAAAAGTCTTTGATGATGACAATACGGACACGGAGGAAGTCAGGCGTGTGGTTTTTTGTTCAGGAAAGATTTACTATGATTTGCTTGAAAAGAAAGAAGAATGGAATTCCAGGGATATTGCATTAATCAGAATAGAGGAATTACATCCTTTCCCCAACCGGGAATTGAAGTATATAATTGATAAATACAAGAATGCCCTGATTCATTTATGGGTGCAGGAGGAACCGGAGAATATGGGGCCCTGGAGTTATGTCAAAAATGAACTGAAAAACCTGTCACTGATTCCGGTAGCCCGGACACCCAGCGGAAGTCCGGCTACCGGTCTGAGTGGACTGCATAATATAGGGCAAAACGAAATTATCAGCAAAGTATTCAGAACATGTACCTGTGAACTAAAGAACAAGTATTGTGGTTTACAATGTGTAGAAGGCAAAAGCAGGAAAGAAATACTTAAACAGCATTATTATTTTGATTCAAAGTTTTCGATATAAAATAAAACAAATATGATGATAGCGGTTACAATTCCCAGTCCGGGTGAATCGATAACAGAAGTTGAGCTGGCTGAGTGGTTGGTAAGCAATGGAGATTATGTAGAAAAAGATCAGGAAATAGCAGAAATTGAGTCCGAGAAGGCAACCCTTCCTTTGATTGCCGAAGACTCGGGCAAAATAGAAATATTGGTGGAAGAAGGAACAACACTGAACGTGGGCGATGTAGCATGCAATATAGATACAGAACAAAAGGGAAAAGAGAAGACTGCAGAAAAAGAAGCAGCTTCCGGACCGGAAAAAGAGGAAAAACAAGGAGAAGGAAGTCAGCCAGCCAAAGAAAAGAAAAAAACAGAAGAAAAATCCCCAGCAGGATCACTAAGAAGAAAAGAAGAAGTAACCGGACCGGAAGAAGGGAAAAAACAAGAAAAACCATCAAGCCCCTCCCCCTCCGAAAAAAAAGGGAAAGATAGTGAGACCGGGGAAAAGAATGCAGAAGACCCTGGCGCTGAAAAAGAAAAACAGGAAAAGACCGGAGGAGCGGGAGAACAATTGAACACAGAAACAGATAGTGCGGAAGAAAAAGCTTTCAAAGAAAGAGAAGGGTCAAACAAAGAACAAGAAAAATCGACAGATAAAGTAAAAGTTACCCCTGTAGCCAAAAACATCATAGATGCCAACAACCTGTCCGTTGATGATATCATTGCCGGTTTGCGAAAAATTTCCAAAAAAGAAGTGGAAGCCGTTCTTCAGTTCAGAAGGGAAAATGGAGACGGGCAATATTCGCAACAATCCGGGGAGTCTGCAAAAGAAGGTGCAAAAGGAAGTGCAGGCGGAATTGGAAGGGAAAGTGCAGGGGATGCCAGAGAATCAGCAAAAGATTCAGCAGGTAAACCTTTCAGGGAAGCATCCCGGAAAAAGATGACTTCCCTGCGAAGAAAACTCAGTCAGCGTTTGGTTTCCGTAAAAAATGAAACGGCCATGCTCACTACTTTCAATGAGGTGAACATGAAACCGTTGATGGACTTGCGCAAAAAGCATCAGAAAAGATTCATGGAAAAGCATGGCATCAAGCTTGGATTCATGTCTTTCTTCACCAAAGCGGCCAGTCTGGCATTAGAATTATTCCCCCAGGTAAACTCCATAATGGATGAAGAAGAAATGGTTACCTTTCATTATGCGGACATCGGCATTGCCGTGCAGACAGAAAAAGGGCTGATGGTGCCGGTGATCAGAAACACCGAAATCATGGGACTGGCTGAGCTTGAAAAAAGCATATCGGAGATGGCTGAAAAAGCCAGAAAGTTCAGAATCTCGATGGATGAAATGTCGGGCGGAACATTTAGCATCACCAACGGTGGAATATTCGGGTCCATGTTATCCACCCCGATTCTCAATCCACCCCAGGCGGCCATTTTAGGGATGCACAACATTGTAGAGCGACCGGTGGCCATTGAAGGTAAAGTGGAAGTGCGTCCCATCATGTACCTTGCCCTTACCTATGATCACCGGTTAATAGACGGCAAAGATTCCGTTCAGTTTCTATATACCATTAAAGATTTGATTGAAAACCCTTATAAAATGCTGCTCAAGGGTACTGATCCGGAAAAAGCTCTGTTGGAGTTATAAATTTATGTCCTCTGTATATCAGTTATAGGCGAACACAACGCAATTATTGAAGTTTTTTAGAGCCACTATAAAATTAATTTCCGGGATAAACTATGATAACTGGACTTGCGAAGGCAATGGATGCGTATCTTGCGATTGTTTATGAACCGGCAAGAATACGGAAATGACCGGAAGTCAGGGATATATACCAATTATAAAAATGGTCACTTTTGCACAGACAATAAGCAGAAGACTTATTCATCTTTTGGAGGTTTATCTTTCCAGAATGTTGCGAGGGCGGAACCTGTAACATTCATCAAGGGTCCGAATATGGCTGGGGCAAGAGCAGCCAGAGGGCTTTTCAGCACAGACATGGCCAAACCTGATGCCATGCCACCGTTTTGCATTCCAACTTCAAAAGCGACAGTGCGTGAATTTCTTTCTGAAAGTCCTATTATTCTGGAAGAAAAGTATCCCAGCAGATATCCTGATGCATTATGAAGGATTGAAGCTGCCAATAATATAAATCCCATGGTCATGAGTTTGTCGCTTGACCTTGCAGTGATAATGGCAATAATATAACATATGGCAACCATGGATACAACTGGCAATACGCTGTCCATCCAATGTGAAGGGCCTTTAAATACTATGTTTATGAGGAATTTAGCTAAAGAAACCACTCCGATTAATCCGAACCCGATTATCAATCCCCCTTTAATGGCAGAAAAAGAACCCAAAACAGCCGGATCAATATCTATGCTTACCAATGTTAAAGCACTGCAAATTAAGGCGGTTAATACCAGCCATTTTCCTTGATTTAACCATTTTGTTTTTCCATAAAGTATGGTATTTGCTATCAGTCCTGCTAAAATAGGAACCACGATCATGTTAAGAATGGCAAACATCATCTCCATAAAATTGATTGGCACCAACCTGCCTGCAAGAATTTTCATCAACAATGGGGTCATCAGAGGAGAGACAAGCGTTGAGCAGGAGGTCATGGTTACGGAAAGGGCGACATTGCCTTTAGCCAGGTATGTCATAAGATTTGAAGCCACTCCACCCGGACATGATCCGATCAAAATAATACCTGCCGCAATCTCCGGTTCAAAACCAAGGGTAAACACCAAAAGCAGCGCTATGGAAGGCATAATTGAGAATTGCAGAAATATTCCCAACAGGACTGGTCCGGGCATTTTAAAGACCCTGGCAAAGTCCTGCACATTTAAGGTAGTTCCCATCCCAAACATTATGATTTGAATAAGCGGGACAATTAAAATGGCCAGGTCAAAATTAAACCATTGGTAAAAAGCGGAAGGGAAAACCAATGAAGCCGATACTGCAGCAAATACCCATATAGTAAAAGAAAAACGCTTCAGTTTTGGATGAGTCATAAAATATAGAGCCATCATACTGAAAAACAAAATAATAAGCGGACCTAAAAAAGGCTTTTCTCTTGATTGGAAAAAGATAAGAAAGTTTATGGAAAGTACCAGGAATGCTATTATGAACGAAATAAGAGTTTTTCTCACAGGATATTATTTTGTTTTATCATTAAAATTCATGAATAGCCTCTGTAACAAAAAGCTTATGGTCTCACCGGCGTACCATCGTTCTTTCTAAGCTGGGTCCAGTTATTCATTTGTATTTTTCGTAATGGATATTTGGCTGCTTCCTTTTCATTTACATCAATGCCTAATCCTGGATCCTCATTAATATACATATACCCGTTTTTAACCCAAGGCATACCTGGAAATACAGCCATTAGTTTTTCACTGTTATTTCTAATGTCTCTAGGCGCCTCCTGTATTCCAAAATTCCATACGGCCAGGTCAATATGTGCATTGGCAGCGTGTCCAATCGGTGATACATCACCTGGTCCGTGCCAGGCAGTTCGAACATTAAACCATTCTCCTAACCTTGCTAGCTTCATGGCGGGCGTAATGCCTCCAATCTGGGAGATATGAACCCTAATAAATTCGTACCATCGATTTGCCATTGGTTCCAGCCATTCATGTGGACTATTAAATAATTCCCCCATGGCAATCGGAACACTTGATTGTTCGCGAAGCATCTTGAAATATCCAATATTCTCGGGTGAAAATGGGTCTTCAATAAAGAAGGGATTGTATTGCTCCAGTTCTTTGCACAGGTTTATAGCTTCAATGGGTTGTATTCGCTCGTGAATATCATGCAGTAATTCAACATTATCACCACATTCTCTGCGAACCATCTCAAACATTTTGGGTATTTCCTGTAAATATATTTGAGGATTATAAACATTATCACTTTCTGAACCGAATCCGGCTTTTTTAAAATCCGGTTCCCCGGATAATGCAGTTGAGCCATAACCACCCAACTGGATGCGAATATTTCGATATCCTTGTTCCATATAATTTTGAACACTTTCAACCACTTTTTCTTTAGTATTGCCACTGGCATGTGTATAAGTGTCAACTGCAAATCTGCACTTTCCGCCTAATAACTGATACACCGGCATTCCTGCCCGTTTACCTTTGATGTCCCACAAGGCCTGATCCAATCCGCTTAATGCATTATTCAGTACGGGACCATTACGCCAATAGGAGCTCTGATAAGCCATCTGCCACATATCCTCAATATTATCAGCATTTTTGCCTTTGCAAAAAGGAGTTAAATAATCGTTAATTGCTGAAACCACAGTATGAGCCCTTTGTCGGAAAGTGGCACATCCCACCCCATATAATCCGGGTTCATCAGTTTCAACTTTTACCATTACCAGTTCTATTCCTTCAGGCTGGGTTACAATGGCTTTAACATTGGTAATCTTTACTGGAGGCAATCCTTTGGTTGCTTGTTTATAAGCATTTACGGAAGAATCATTTGCCAAGACCTCTTTTGAATAAAGAGAGCCCATTGTTATTCCGGCAAATCCTGCTCCTAAGTTTTAAATGAGTTTTCTTCGCTCCATAATATTGGGTAGTTAATTAAAAATAAAATTGATATTATACAAATATAGTTTTTTCAAACAGAAATCTATGGTCGCTTTATAAACAGACACAGGGGGTTTAGATAAAAATGCAAAATAAATTACATTTGCGTTCAAAAACATGCAAAACTTTCTTGAGTTGATTAATAAAAGGCAAAGTGTAAGGGCCTATTCAGAAAAACCGGTAGAAGATGAAAAAATCCAAAAATGCATTGAAGCAGCGAGAGTAGCACCTTCCGCATGCAATGCCCAACCCTGGAAATTTATTATCGTAAACGACTCAGAATTAAAAAATCAAATAGCTGATAAAACATCCAACCGCCTTTTACCACTGAATCACTTTACCAAACAGGCCCCGGTTCACGTTGTGCTGGTTATGGAGAAAGCGAACCTGACTTCAAAAATTGGTACAGTCGTACGACAAAAGCCTTTTCCATTAATAGACATAGGCATTGCAGCCGAGCATTTTTGTCTCCAGGCAACGGAAGAAGAACTGGGAACATGCATGCTGGGTTGGTTTGATGAGAAATCTGTAAAAAATTTGCTTAATATACCGGAAAATAAGCGGGCCATGCTTATTATCACGGTGGGTTACCCGAAAGAAAAAACAATCAGACAAAAACGCAGGAAAGCGAAGGAAGAAATTGTTTCTTATAATGCCTATTGAACCGTGTTATTATGACTGTTGGAGGATACATCCCTAAATAGTGAAACTAATTAATACTGGTGATAAAGGTACATTGAGTTGAATAAAAAGAACTGAATTGAATAAAGCTGAGATGTTTTAAGTTAAATTGCTAATAGCAGTTCCAATTATCATTTCATTTATATCATTAATTGCTGGTTCACATAGGAAATAAAATTAAGGTTCTTTACAGTAAGGTTTTTCTTGAAATGTGATGGTGAAACACCA
>CAYFUP010000046.1:0-19007 GCA_964346235.1 uncultured Bacteroidales bacterium
CCGCGACGGATCTGCGTCGAGCCTGCGGCGTCGCGCGCGGGAGCTTCGCCGTGCTTTTGAGGCAGATTGATTCTCCCTTATTTCCTTTAAAAGCTTATCATCGAGCAGTACTGAGCTGATGATGATAATATCCGGGTTATCCTGAAGAATGTATCGCTTCAGGGAGGATATATTTTCGAAGCTGCCGATGACCTTATTTTGCCCAATGCTTTCGATGATTTCTTTTAAACCCTTACGGATTAGATAAGAATAGTGAAAAATGCTGAAGCTTAATATATTTTTTTTGTTGGAAATCATGCATCTTCCTGTAATAAATGTTTTCTAAGCTTATTTTCCATGGCTTCTATTTTTGGGGCCATGACTTTCTCTTCTATCCTGGAATGATCATTTAAATCTTTCTCCAACTGATACAATTCATAAAGCACCTTATTGCAATAGTAATTGCTTCTGGGAGGAGGCAAATACTTGATGATAATGTTTTTTAAATCCAGCAATTTTGTCTCCACGTCGTCATGCTCTTGAAGGTAATGTTCCATGGAATAGTTTGCCAGTTGTTTCTTAAAATCATCATCCACATGTCCACCATTATAAACATCCTCCACTTTCAGGGCATATGGAAATACCGTATCCTCTTCATAATCTGTATGATTTTTTAATTCCTTCTTATAATCCTGAAAAAAATTATTTAACAGAAAAATTTTATCTTTTTTCTGGTAACAATTGTTCACCATTTCATTCATATAACCTTCAATTTCAGATATTTTAAATTGATGGTAATGGTCATGCGTTTTAATCAGAAAATCAACAATCAGTTTTACTGAAAAGGATTGCAGATGGCTTTGCGGAAAATAGTCTTCATCATGAAAAGCATTGACAATATCAAGGAAAAAATCCAGGTTGATGTTATAACCCCGGCATACCTCTTCAATGGTCTTATCTCCAAATCCCAGCTTAATATCAAAACGGTTAATAATATTCAATAACTGGTAATTCTGATGGATCATATCTGCCATCTTCATCGAGGAAGTGATAAGCATGTTCGCCTTTTTATTGGTTTATGTTAAAATGATTTTTATCTGGAATTGTTCATGGATAAATGGTGTTGATCAATGGTATAATAAAAAACAGGAATTGCATCAGGATGCCCGCTATTTCTTTCTGAAATAAATTTGTATTGGAACCCCTGTAAAATTAAACGTTTCCCTAATCTTGTTTTCAAGGTATCGTTTATAAGGAGCTTTCACCAGGGTTGGAAAGTTACAATAAAAAGCAAATGCCGGAAACATCGTGGGCAATTGGGTAACATATTTGATACGGATATATTTGCCCTTCACGGCTGGGGGAGGATAGGCAGAAATGGCTTCTTCCATTATCTTATTTAATGTGGAAGTGGCAATTCTTTGCTGTCTTTTATCATATACTTCCAGGGCAGTCTGCAATGCTTTATGAATACGTTGTTTGTTGATAACAGATATAAACACCAAGGGAATGTCAGTAAAAGGAGCAATTTTATCTTTTATATGCCATTCGTATTGCTTAAGGGCATTCTTTTCTTTTTCTATTAAATCCCATTTGTTTACCAGGATGACAATGCCTTTTCTGTTTCGCTGAACCAACCTGAATATGTTGACATCCTGTGCTTCCATTCCTAGCTCAGCATCAAGCATTAACATACATACGTCAGCACTTTCCAAAGTCCGGACAGCCCTTATAACGGAATAGAACTCAACATTTTCCCTTACCTTGCTCTTTTTTCTGAGTCCCGCCGTATCGACCAGAATAAAGTCTTTCCCGTATTTCTGATACCGGGAATTGATAGAATCCCTTGTTGTGCCGGATATGGGGGTAACAATATTCCTGTCTTCTTCAATCAGGGCATTTATCAGCGAAGATTTACCCACATTCGGTCTCCCTATGACAGCCAATCTTGGAAGTTTTTCTTCCACTTCTTCCCGGGAAAAATTGAGCGATGAGGTGATTTTATCAAGCAACTCAGCTGAGCCTGTTCCACTAATGGAAGAAAGCGGAAACAACTCGTCAATTCCCAACCGGTAGAATTCATTGGCTTCTAATAGGCGCTGATGGTTATCTACTTTGTTGACCACCAGCAACACTTTCTTATTTGCTTTTCTCAGGATTCCGGCAACAGCCAAGTCCAGGTCAGTTATACCGGTTATCACATCCACCATAAAAAGAATAAGGCTGGCTTCTTCTATGGCCAGGTAAGCCTGCTTCCGTATTTCTGACTCAAATACATCATCAGAATTGGTTACATATCCCCCTGTATCAATCACAGAAAAAGTTTTTCCGTTCCATTCGCATTTTCCGTAATGCCTGTCGCGTGTAACTCCGCTTGATTCATCAACAATGGCATCCCTTACTTCCGTCAAACGATTGAACAAAGTGGATTTACCCACATTCGGCCTTCCAACAATGGCTACAATATTCATTTTCAATACCCAAAAAACTTTAGTCTGTCTTCTTTGCTTCGCCAGTTCTGACTTACTTTAACGACGAGCTCAAGATATATCTTTTTATCAAGAAATGCCTCAATTTCCTTGCGCGATTCAATGCCAAGCTTTTTGATGGCTTTGCCTTTATCACCAATGATTATCCCTTTTTGAGATTCTTTCTCCACATATATAAAAGCCTTGATATTATTAATATCCTCTTTTTCTTTAAATTCTTCAATCTGAACGTCAACAGAATATGGGACTTCTTTTCTATACAACAGCAATATTTTTTCACGGATTATTTCGGATACAAAAAACCGTTCATTTCTGTCGGTCAGGGTTTCTTTGGGATAATATGGGGGGGTTTCCGGCAATAATGCAATGATATTGTCTAAAAGATTCCCAATGTATAAATCGTGAAGAGCGGAAATAAAAAAAAGCTTTGCATCGGGAATTAAACCCTCAATATATCTTTTCCAAGCTGAAATTTTTTCCTTATCATCCAGATCAAGCTTGTTCACTACAAATAAAACAGGGATATTTAACGTTTTTAGTTTTTCAATTATTTTTGCTTTAATGGATACATCATCTTCAAGGGAAACCAGCATAATGATAATATCTGCATCTGTGAATGCTTCATGGACTTCATTCAACATCTTTTCCTGCAGTTTGTACTTTGGGTCGAGAATACCCGGTGTATCAGAAAATACAATTTGGTAATTATCCTCATCCAGGATGCCCAGAATCCTGTGCCTGGTGGTTTGAGATTTGGATGTGATAATGGATAATTTCTCACCGATGAAGCGATTCATTAAGGTGGATTTACCTACATTCGGATTTCCGATAATATTAACAAACCCAGCTTTATGCAGCATCGTTTTTATTCATTAAATTCCATTTTTAGATAAGAAATAATACTCATTATTGGTTCAAAGCTACATATAAAACGTTTAACAATAAAGGTTAGCAAAAGGTAGTTTTTGATGTTTTCTTAGAACCACTTTAAAAGAATTAGTTAGTTTTCTTAGTGCCCCTAATTAAAAGCATTCATTTTAAGCTTGCTGATTTCCTCCCTGGTTAAATATCGCCACCTTCCCCGGGTTAATCCTTTTTTCGTCAGCCCGGCAAAATAAACCCGGTCTAGTTTCCGGATTTTATATCCCAGGGCTTCAAATATTCGCCTTATCACCCTGTTCTTACCGGAATGAAGCTCCACTCCGACTTCCGTTTTGTCTTCATTATTTATAAAACTCACGGCATCTGCTGTTACCAATCCATCCTCAAGCTTTATCCCTTTTACCATTTGTTCCAGATCAGTCTTTGACAAAGGTTTATCAAGCTTTGCCTGGTAAACTTTCTTCTTTTTGTATTTCGGATGGGTAAGCTTGGTGGCCAAATCCCCGTCGTTGGTCAATAACAGCACCCCGGTCGTGTTCCGGTCAAGCCGGCCAACCGGATAAATCCGCTCGTTAAAGTTTTTGCCCAACAAATCAATCACTGTATATTTGGCGTTTTTGTCTTTGACTGTAGTAACGGTGTCTTTCGGTTTGTTCATCAATATGTAAACCTTTTTTTCCGCACCCAGACGCCTGCCATTATAGCGGACATCATCCTTGGGAGAAACTTTGGTTCCAAGCTCTGTAACTGCTTCTCCATTTACGGTGATTTCGCCCAACACTATGTACTCATCAGCCTGCCGTCTCGAACACAAACCCGTATTGGCGATGTATTTGTTTAAACGAACCAAATCATCTCCGCCATTTCCTTCCATCTTATCATGATACACTTTGGATGAATGCGTTTTATGCTGGCCTGATCTCATTCCAGGTTTAGAAGAAGGTGATTTACCCTTACCTGTCTGCTTGCCGAATGCAGAAGTACGGGACTTACCCTGAGCTGCGCGCTTGCCAGTTTCAGAAGAACGGGATTCGCCTTGAGCTATCCGCTTACCAGAGGCAGAAGTACGGGATTTTTTTTGACTTGAATCGGTGTAAGATTTTTCCCTTTTTCCCTTGGTATTCCTGGTATTGTTTCCCTGATTTTTTCTTTGCATACATTAAAACATTTTTGCAAAGGTAAGTTTTATCAAGGCTTACAACTATGCACTGTTTATAAATATTCTGACATATTAGCAGGGGATCAAAACGGCGTATTGATAAAACACTATTTTTTGAACGGTATGTTGCTTTTCATGCCAGCTGGGATAAACTGATGTTTATTCCAGTCCCAGTTCTTCTTTAACCAATGGCATCAAATCTGCAGTACGGTCGCTCTGGAAAATTACTGATCCGGCACTAATATCAAATACATAATCGTACCCATTATCCGCAGCAACCTTGTCAATGGCCCGCTGTGCCTTGTCAATTATAGGCTGAAACATCTTCGAACGCCGCTGCTGCAGGTTTTGTTGAGCATTGGCTTCAAACATCCTGATTCGCTCCTGAAGACTTTGTAATTCTTCTTCTTTGCTTTGCCTGATAAAATCACTCATTGAGTCGGCACGGGTAACATAATCGTTATATTTGTTATTAAATTCCACTTGCATTTCTTCCAGCTGCGTTTGAATTGATTTCTGCTCCCTCTCCATTGCAGCCCTCGCAGAATCAGCCTCCGGCATCATGGAAAGCAATTCCTGGGAATCAATGTGGGCCAGCTTCAGGCCTTCCTGTGCCTGGATATTCATAGAAAAAGCCACTAACAGCAATATTCCGAAAAATTTAAGGTAGTTCATTTGTGTAGTTTTTATATTATACATTTGGTTTTTCACTCCAATAAAAGATTCACAAAAATATAAATTTTAAAGCAAATCCAATTCAATATCTTAAAATTATTCTGATACTGATGACAGATTCACATAGACTTAGCTCCCCTTCAATTTAAATTGGACTGTTTTCATCATAAACATTAATCACTTTATGGATAAACTTTTTGGTATTAAATTGGTTGAATAGAATAAAATACGTTATTTCTAATAAAACAAGAGCTTTATATGACGAATGTACTGATATTGTACGCATCAATGCACGGATGCTCCGAGAAATGCGCATTCCTGTTGTACGAATCCATCAATGCCTCGGTAAAATTAGTGAACTTAAATTCTGAAGATCCTCCCCATTTAAATGATTATGACTTAATTATATTTGGCGGTTCAATTCATATGGGAACTTATAATTTTAAACTATCCAAAATTTGCCAGGATAATAAAACGCTCCTTCTGAAGAAAAAGATTGCTTTTTATGTTTGTTATATGGATAAAATAGAACATGTGCAGGAATACCTTAAAAAATCCATTCCCAATGAACTTATAAAACACGCCGTGAAAATCGGCTATTTTGGCGGTGAGTTTGAATTTGATAAAATGAACGAGTTCGAAATCAACTATGCCAAAAAGGTGGCCGGATATGATAAATCCACATCAAAAATCAGCATAGAAAGTATTTATTATTTCAGTGAAGCCGTAAATAATATGGTTTTAAAACTCGAAAAAAGAGAAGCCTGAAGCATTCCTTTGAACCCGCTTGACCATAAAACCCCTTAATATTTTATAAATACCTCCATAAACCCTATCGCTTCTGTCATTCAACAAACATATTTAAAATGAAAGGCTGGGGTTTTTTAACATCCCGGCCACCTTCTTATCAACCGGAAAGCTCATCATGGAAGGATCTATATCATTAAGGGAGACCCAACGGAAAGATTGACTTCCCTCTTCCATATTCTCAAAATCAAAGGGGCTCGATGAAATCCTGAATGTTGGTTTTTCTTTCAATTCCGCCAGGTAATATATGCTAATCAATTGGTGACTATCGTAGAATAAGGCTTTTTGAAAAAAGTCGGTGGTATAAAAATGCCGGATGACATGAATTCCCTGTCCAAATTCTTCCATAGATTCCCTTTTAATACAATCCAATGTTCCCTCCCCAAATTTTAGTCCGCCCCCCGGAAATTTAACCATCTTCATGCCCATTCTGAATTCATCGCTCAATAAAACCTGCAGGTCATCATTAACAATTATTGCATAGACCCTGAGATTAAAATGTCTAATCTTTGTTTCTGAAGAATCCATATTGTTCGAAATTTACCATTCTTCTATTCTGTTCCTGGTCACTTTTTCTTATAAGATTTTATTTTAATTTCCTATTCATCCACTTTCACCCTTCTATATTGCGGACATAATTTCCTTTCTTATTCATTTTGTTTCACGATGACAATCTCCCTTCAGCGATTAATTCATAAGTTTTCTGAAATCATCGCCGCTGGGATTCTGAAATACCCTCAAATCAAATTCGGAAACCGCTGAGAGAATATGATCAAAGATATCAGCTTGCAAAGCTTCATAATTTACCCATTGCTGATCTTTGCTAAACACATATACTTCCAGCGGCAACCCTTTTTCTGTGGGTTGCAGTTGCCTGACCATGAAGGTCATGTTCGTATGAATCTTCGGATGTTTGCTTAAGTAAGCCTCAATATACCTGCGGAATATCCCGATATTGGTCATTCGCCTTCCGTTCACAGGGGATGATTCATCCACTCCCAGGTTTTTATTATATGCCATGATTTCTTTTTCCCTTTGTTCTACATAATCCTTGATGAGCTGAATTCTTTTTAATTTCTCACGCAAAGATGGATCCACAAATTTAATGCTCTTCATATCAATGTTAATGGATCTTTTAATACGTCTTCCACCGGATTTCTCCATTCCTTTCCAGTTATAAAATGAATTGGAAACCAGGGCATAAGTCGGTATGGTGGTGATGGTTTTATCCCAGTTCTGCACCTTCACCGTGTTTAAGGCAATTTCAATCACGGGCCCGTCTGCGTTATATTGCGGCATTTCAATCCAGTCGCCCGGTTTTACCATATCATTCGCAGATAATTGGATGCTTGCTGTAAAGCCCAAAATGGTATCGCGAAATACCAGGATTAAAACGGCCGCCAGCGCCCCTAATCCGGCTAAAATGGAGAAAGGATCCTTATTAAAAATGACAGATATAACTAAAATGCCTGCTGAAAAATAAAGAAATATTCTGATGACCTGCAGGTAACCAGTGATGGGCCTGTTTTTAGATATATCCAGGGATAAATAAATGCTGTTAAGCGCATTTATTAATGAATTAAAGAACAACAACGAGATAACAATGATATATATTTTTACACCACTTTGAACAAAAGCTATAATTTTGGTATTTTCAGGAAAAAAAAACTGAATCAATAAATAAATGACAATGGCCGGCGCAAAATGAGAAAGGTGATTAAAAACTTTCTTTTCCAGAAACAGATCATCCCATATAGTTTTGCTTCGTTTTATTATTTTTGCGATAACGGTAATAATAAACCTGCGGGTGATTAAATCAGATAAATATGCTAAAATGACAATGATAAGTGAAAGCAGCAATACATTCAAACCCTTTGCTATACCCTCATTTACTCCAAATCCAGTGAGCCATTTATACAAAATATTTATATTGATATCTTCCATATCCAGTCAATTATTTACCATGAAATCATGCTTCATCCTCTTTGTCATTTTCTCAACCTCAATATTAGCAAAATCTCAGGAAAAAATATCACCATATTTTGAAAATAAATCGCTGCGAATTGATTTTTATCTGGCCGGAAACGACAAGACGGAAAAATTATATTGGGATAAAATGGTGACAGGCGGGATTTGGCCGGGCAATGGTTCCTGGCTAATTGACACGCTTCAATACGGAGATTATCTGTATGAACTGGTTGATACTTCAACAAGTGAGGCCCTTCATAATGGTGGTTTTTCCTCTTTATTCAGAGAATGGCAATTTACCGATGAAGCCAATGAAAAAGAAAGGGCATTTCATCAGTCCATCAGGATACCCTTGCCTTTACAGCCCGTTATGCTGAATATCTATTCCAGGGATAATAAAAATAACCTAAAAAAAATATCCGACCGTATTATTAATCCGGAAAGCCAGTATATATCCAGGGATGATCAAAGCTTCGGAGAGCGAATCCCTGTCCTGGATAACGGACACCCCCATCAAAAAGTGGATCTGGTATTTTTGGCAGAAGGGTATCAACAAAATGAAAAGGAAAAATTCATGCAGGACATGAAAAGGCTTACCCATAAATTTTTTTCGGTTGAACCTTTTAAAAGCATGAAAAGTGCTTTCAATGTCAACGGAGTTTTTTACCCTTCCGAAGATTCAGGAACAGATCTGCCGGGTGCGGATACCTGGAGAAATACCGTTTTGAATTCCCATTTTTTTACCTTCGGATCAGAGCGATACCTCACAACGAAGAAAAACATGCAGGTAAGGAATATGGCTGCTGCTGCTGCCTATGACCAGATAATCATTTTGGTTAATTCCGAAAAATATGGAGGAGGCGGAATTTATAACCATTATACCATCCTTACTTCGGATAATGAATATTCCGGATTTTTGCTCTTACATGAATTTGGCCATGCATTTGCAGGATTGGGGGATGAATATTATACCAATGAAGTGGCCTATCAGGACATATACGATGTGAATAGTGAACCCTGGCAGCCAAACCTGACAACGCTGGTAAATTTTGAAACAAAATGGGAGCACATGATGAAAGATGATACGCCCATACCTACCCCTGAAACAGCAGAATACCTTAATTCCATAGGTGTATATGAAGGAGCGGGATATGTGGCAGAAAATGTATATCGTCCCTTCCAGGACTGCATTATGAAGAGCAGGGATGCAAAAGCTTTTTGTCCGGTATGCGAAAACAAAATCAGGGAAATGATTTTAATGACAACAAAATGATTAATTTGATATTTTGAAAGACAGGGGAACCCTGAGTATGTCATGTACACCCTGGCCGCTCATATGTTTTTGGCAATAATTGTAATGTTTGTTTACACAAAAATTGCCAGAGAATTTATTAAACACATGAATAGAAAGGAAAAAATTTCATGCTTACTATTAAAAATCAATATTGCCTCTGCTTTCCTTATATAAATTTTAAGTTTTTAGTATATTTGAGTAATTAAGATATCAAAGATTTTCTAAACATGATAGAATAATATAATTTAATGCCCCTGAACAGAATACATATAATAATGCTGTGCCTGCTATCACTGGCTGCCTTTCAACATTGCAATTCAACCAAAGATAAAACAAAGTCCATTGAAAATAACCTGTCAGATTCTTCCAAAGGATTGGTGGTCAAAATCAATAATTCCCTTTTTAGCATTCCGTCTCCCCATCAGGCTGCCTTGCTCATTGATGAACTGGGAATAAATTATAATGCAGAATTCATTAATCCCATTGAAAAAGCTTCCAAATATGAAGGAACCTTTGACGTGGCAATGAATTTAGGGGTTTATGGAACGGACTTGGGTTATTTAAATATGTACGGACAGATACAAAACTCCATCAAATATTTTCATAACATCAAAAATATTGCAGATGAGCTGGGAATTCTCTCTTCCTACGATAAAGAAATGCTGGCACATATTGAAGACAATTTTGAAAACAGGGATTCAATCATGTTTTATCTCTCTAAGATATACAGGGAATCCGATATCTTATTGGAAAGGGACAATCGTGCACACATCAGCGCATTGGTCATTGCCGGAGGTTGGATTGAAAGCCTTTACATATTAACCCAATGCTATAAACTCCATCAAAACAATGACTTGAGAAACAGAATTGGAGAGCAAAAACATAGCCTTTATAACCTGGTTGAATTATTATCCCCCTATTATTATGAGTCTGAGAATTATTCGCATTTAATTAATCAATTGGTAGAACTTTCTGAAATATTTGATAATGTGATTTTTAGTTATGCTTATGATGACTTAGACACGGACACATCCAACAACATCACCACCATAAAAAGTGAATCAAGAATCATTATTTCTCAATATCATCTGGAGAGCATAACGAATAAACTTGCATCGATAAGGAATGGAATTGTAAATTAGCTGATATGCATTTGACCTTTAATATATTAATCTCGATCACACTCATTTTGTTTGCCGTGAATGATTCTTACGCACAGACAGATAAAGATAATTTATCTGAATGTGAGAAATGGCTGGTGCCTCCTTTTATATCAGATGGCCAGAATTATTTGTTTGAAATTGATAACGAACAAAAAGGAAACCTTAGAAAAACATTTTTTGGGGGAACCACCTATCGAATCATTATATGCTCAGAAAACAGGGGAAAAGCCACTTTTTCAATGTATGATACGGAAAAGAACCTGTTATTTACCAATCGAAACCATAATAATGCCGGTCACTGGGACTTCAGATTTGAATCTACCATTGATTGCATCATTGAAGTTAAAAGCAATACGGAGAAAACTGACAAGTCGAAAGTAAAACTCCTCATTGGTTTTAAAAATTAGTTAAAAATAGTTATATACTTAAAATTAAATAAAAAACTTTATATTTATTCCTTTAAAATTCCCCGCGAATGAGTGAACCAATTCTTCAGGCCTTAATGCAGCTTTTTGCCATTATTGCGCATCCGGAAAGTGACACAAAGGATAAACGGACCGTTGTGGAAAACTTTCTTGACCGCCAGCTTAACCAGGAATTGGTTCAAGAATACCTGAAAATATTTGACAAGTATTATGAAGAACATCAGGAGAAACTCAAAGAAAAGTCGCGCAGAAAAAAAAGAACATCCTCCAGCTCAGTCCGGGTATTAAAGATTTGTACAGAAATCAATGAAGAATTAACCCAAAAACAAAAAATACTGGTTTTAATTCGCTTACTCGAGTTTGTGAAGTCAGGCGAGCAAACTGATGAACAGGAATTTGAGTTCATCAAAACGGTGGCCGAAACATTTTATATCCCTAAAGATGAGTTTGTCCGCTTGAACAGTTTTGTGCTGGATCCATTTGAAAAGTTCACCCCTTCCCCCCAGGTTTTGGTTATCAATGACAAAAAAGATTACAACGGCAATCAGTTCAAACATATTTATTCGGATTCGCTGAAAGGGGAAATCAGAATATTGCAGGTAAAATCCGCCAATATGCATCTGGTGAGGCATATTGGAGAAGATGAATTATATTCCAACAGCCAGGTGCTGGATGAAGACAGAATCCATGTTTTAAGTCCCGGGTCATCCATCAGGAATTCTAAAATCAAGCCGGTCTATTTTAGTGAAATTATCAATAGCTTTATCAGTGATGAGCATATTACCCGCATCGATTTTATTGCTCAAAACATTGAACACCAGTTTAAAGAAGGAACCATTGGCATTCGTAATATGAACCTTCACCAGGAATCCGGTCAGCTTATTGGCATCATGGGTGCCAGTGGAGCCGGAAAATCCACCCTGGTCAATATACTGAATGGTTCCACCAAACCCACCTCAGGTCATGTTACCATCAATGGCATTGACATCCATGCGGAAAGTCAGGAAGTCGAAGGTTTAATTGGCCATGTGTCGCAGGATGACCTGTTGATTGAAGAGCTGACCGTCTTTCAGAATTTGTATTACAATGCTAAACTTTGCTTTGATAACCTGGAAGATGAAGAAATACAGAAAAGGGTATTGCAGGTGCTGCAAAACCTTGGACTTTATGAAATACGAGACATGAAGGTTGGCAGTCCCCTGAACAAGAAAATCAGCGGAGGCCAGAGAAAAAGGTTAAACATCGCCCTTGAATTAATCCGGGAACCTGCCGTACTATTTCTGGATGAGCCTACATCCGGACTTTCTTCCAGGGATTCAGAAAATATCATGGACTTGCTTAAAGAATTAACATTGAAAGGTAAACTCGTTTTTGTGGTCATTCATCAACCATCCTCTGATATTTTTAAAATGTTTGACCGGCTGATAATTCTTGATACCGGAGGATATCTAATATACAACGGCGATCCCATCGACTCCATTATTTATTTCAAGTCGCGGATTCACCTGGCCAACTGGAGTGAAAGCGAATGTCCCACCTGCGGAAATGTCAACCCGGAACAACTATTCAACATCATTGAAGCCAAGGTTGTGGATGAATATGGTAATATTACCAAATCAAGAAAAACATCTCCTTCGGAATGGAATAAATACTATCAGGAGTTTCAAAAAAAGGGGGATACAAAAGAAATCAATCGGTCGAGGGAATTACCCCAAATTTCTTTTAAGATACCAGCAGTCGTAAAACAATTCTTGATTTATGCCAAAAGGGACATTTTATCCAAATTGTCGAATACGCAATATTTGGTGATAAACTTGTTGGAAGCCCCACTGCTGGCATTCCTGCTATCCTTTATCATTAAATATTACAATGTGGGTGTGGAAAATGAATTCGGTTACACCCTTTTCAAAAACAGCAATTTGCCCGTTTACATTTTTATGTCGGTGATTGTGGCCATTTTCATGGGATTGACCGTCAGTGCTGAAGAAATCATTAAAGACCGGAAGATTCTGCACCGGGAATCCTTTTTGAATCTGAGCTGGTCAAGCTACTTGTTATCCAAAATCGGGGTACAGTTTATCATTGCCGCCATTCAAGCCTTTACTTTTGTAATGATTGGAAATTCGATCATGGAAATCAGGGGCATGTATTTTGAATACTGGATTGTTCTGTTCAGTGCCTGGTGTTTTGCAAATATGACCGGACTATTAATTTCAGATAGTTTTAAAACTGTCATCACCATTTATATTTTAATTCCTTTTTTAATTATACCCCAATTGATTTTAAGCGGTGTCATTGTCAAGTATGAAAAGCTAAATCCCAACATCTCTTCACCCAAAAGCATTCCGTTTTACGGGGAGTTCATTACGGCCAGATGGGCTTACGAGGCACTGGCTGTGAATCAGTTTAAAAATAATGAATACGAAGAAAAATTCTATTACTATGATAAGGTAATGAGCGAAGCGGGATTTAAGAAAAATTACTGGTTACGCAATCTTGAAAACAAAGTGGAGTATTGCAGGAGAAATCTAAATAATCCTGATGCTGCAAATGAGATACAATCAAACCTGGCACTTTTAAGGAATGAAATAGAAAAAGAATTATCTGTCAATTCACGGATACCATTTAATCAATTGGAGCAGCTTTACCCTGAAAAACTGGATATGAATGTCATTGAAGCGGTTAAAAAATACCTGTCGCTGCTCAACGAATTCTATGTGAAACTTTATAATAAAGCCAACAGCGAGAAAGATAAAATCATTTCCACTTACCAAACTTCGGAAGAATCAAAGCAGGAATTCCTGATGCTTAAAAGGAATCATCATAATGAAGAACTGGAACAACTCGTCACCAATGTCAATGAAATTGACCGGATCATAGAATTTAACAATCACCTTTACCAGAAGATTGATCCAGTTTTTAGGGAACCCCGTTATCAATTCATCAAAGCCCACTTTTATGCCCCGGAAAAAAATATATTTTCTGCCCACATTTCTACATTATGGGCAAATGTGTTGGTGATTTGGTTTAGTTCTTTTATTGTTTATGTTTTATTGTATTACCGGGTATTGCGAAGATTCCTGGAGTCATTTGAAAAAGCCGGCACTTGGTTTAGAAAAAAAGAATGACTTTAAACTTACTTATCATTCAACAATTTCGATCATGTTAAAAGAAATTTTTAATATGGACTCATAGTCTTCACCAGCTTCCAGCATATCTTCATCATCCTCCTCATAATACCAGTTTATAACCACTTCTGTCTTTTCATTGTTTAAGCCTTCAAGCTTCTTGAAGATATCCAGAATGCATTTCGAAGAACTGGTATTGAAATATTCCAGTTGAACGTTTACTTCTGTTTTTTGAGGAGGCTGAATCCCGTAATCTTCCAACCAATCAACAATAGGTTTATAAAATTCAATAGAGTTTTCCGGGATGGATCTTCCTTTAATCTCAAGTTTTCCTTCTTCCCCGTTCATCAAAACACTGGGAGTTTTTGGTGTTCCCTCTATCGTTATTGATTCCATATCATGCTATAATATTATCAGTTAGTGTATAATCATCAGATATTTGCCACAAACAACTTCAACGTAAAAAAATGATGTTCTGAATTATATGAATAGAAGTCATATTGAAGTCTTTCCCTGGTACGTTTGGCAATATCTATTAAGCCTAAACCTCCTCCACCGCGGGATGAAAACTTCTGGTTATTTAAAATATCTTTATAAAACTGCTTCAGATCCTCCTTGGTCATTTTATTAATTTTCTTGATATGCGACTCAAGCTTATCCTTCTTTTCATTGACAATGAAATTTCCAATAGTGATTTTATAACCTGTATCATTTTGTGAAATAATAAAAATGCCAAATTTTTCACCGTATTGTTTCAGGATGCTTTCCGGGCAGTCATTATGATGATAGACATTCTGCAAACTTTCTACCAATACATTGTAGATACGTTTCCTAATGTTAGGTTTGATATCATAGCCGTCCAACCTCACTTCTGTCAAGCTTAAAAGGTCAGTAATGACGTCACTTGTTACGCTCCCTTTGTAAGAAAGGATAACATCTTCATCTTGTATTTCCTTAATATAATTATTCACATCGAATTCCATGGAAGCGTACAAATATATTTATAAAAACCTGTTTAATTTATAAAAATAAACAAATTTAAAAAAATAAATAAATATTTTTCCATAACATACCAAATACTGTCCATTAAATGCCTCCTCCATCAGAAAAAAGACCTTCTTTAGCCCTGTGCTGAATGACCTTGGAATTGGGAGGCAAATCATGGGTAACCCACACATTACCACCGATAATTGAATTTTCACCGACGGTAATCCTTCCTAATATGGTAGCCATGGAATAAATTATTACATGATCCTTTAAAATCGGATGTCTGGGAATGCCTTTAATGGGATTTCCATTTTCATCCAGGGGAAAACTTCTTGCGCCCAGGGTGACCCCCTGATAAATTCTTACGTTATTTCCAATGATAGAAGTTGCGCCAATCACAACCCCTGTGCCATGGTCAATGGTAAAATAATTGCCAATTTCGGCCCTCGGATGAATATCAATTCCGGTCTCCGAGTGTGCCATCTCAGCAATAATTCTGGGAATTAAGGGGACATTCAGTTGCAAAAGCTCGTGCGCAATCCGGTAATTGGTGATGGCCCTGATGCCCGGATAACAAAATATGACCTCGCCAATGGATTTGGCTGCCGGATCAGCATCAAAAGTGGCCTTTACATCTGTTGCCAGCTTCTCTCTTAATTCAGGCAACATTCTGATAAACTTTCCTGAAACCTTTATGGCATGATCCGCACATTCCTGGTAACAGCTCATGCGTTTCTCATTCTTACACTCAAAGCATAAGCCCCTTAAAATTTGTATATATAATTTCTCATGAAGCCTGTTGACATTAACTCCGGTAAAGTATTGCAGGTTTTCGGGACTCAAACCGGAATTGCCATAAAAACCCGGAAAAATAATTTCCCGGATAATTTCTACAATATTCCTGAGTTCTTTAACGGAGGGCAGTTCTTCGCCATGCAGCGGTTCATGAAACATCTCATTATACGAACCTGAATCAGACAGTTTGGTAATGATGCTACTAAAATCTTCTACATTATTCACCATAGTATTATTCCACTCCGTTTAAACATTATTCATCAAATAAAGGGGTACTTAAATACCGTTCCCCTGTATCGCATACGATCACAACAATGATTTTGTTTTTGTTTTCTTCCCTGGCAGCAATTTGCAGGGCAGCGTATACATTGGCCCCCGTAGAAAATCCGGATACAATGCCTTCCTCTTTAGCAAGTCTCCTGGCGGTTTCGAACGCTTGATCATAATTCACTTTTATCACTTCATCAATGTATTCTTTTCTGAAAATTGGGGGTATGAATCCCGGGCCAATCCCCATAATCTTATGCGGACCGGGTTCGCCTCCACTGATCACTGCAGAATTTTCCGGCTCCACGGTGACAAACCTTAAACCTTCTTTTCTGTCTTTCAATTTCTCAGCCACTCCGGTAATGGTTCCACCTGTGCCTGAACCTGCCACGAATATATCCACTTTTCCATCCGTATCGCTCCATATCTCCTCGGCGGTTGTTCTTTTATGCATGTCAACATTCGCAGGATTCTCAAATTGCATGGGCATGAATGAATTTTTGTGGTTTTCACGAATCTCGTTGGCTTTGGCTATTGAACCTTTCATGCCTCGTTTGGCAGGCGTTAAAATCAACTCCGCACCATAAGCCTTTAACAGCTTTTTACGTTCTTCACTCATGCTTTCCGGCATGGTTAATATGAGTCTGTATCCTTTCACCGCACAAACCATGGCTAGTCCAATGCCAGTATTCCCGCTTGTTGGCTCTACAATAATGCTGTCTTTATTAATTTTCCCTTTTTTTTCTGCTGCTTCTATCAATGCGAAGCCAAGACGATCTTTCACAGAACCTCCCGGATTTTGACTTTCCATCTTCAGGAAAACAGTAGCATCGGTGTTGTTCATTTTATTGATTCTGACTAAGGGGGTATTGGCGATTAATTGGGTAATGTCTTCTGCAAACTTCATAAAATATTCTTTTTAATTTAAATACATAAGGGGTTTATATGTATGTTAGCATTCAAAAAACCCCCTCTTTTAGATATCTTCCAGTAATGTTGGCCCATCCTACATCAATTTTTTCATGTAAATGTACAATGGCATGAAAAAATTGATGTATGGTTCCCTCTGACCACTATAAATTTATTTTTTAGAGGAAATATATAATATTTATGTTTATTTAGAACTGATTTCAAACATTTGATGTTCCAACAAACGATTATAATTATTATTGCTGTTCATGATCTCCACCGCCTTCAGAAACACTTCATCCTGTGCATTTACGATTTGATAATATTCACTGTCACTCCATAAATCCCGGGCTATATAAGCTTTTAGTAAAAGTTTTATATCTTCTTCAGCTTTTTCATATTGTGCCTGTTGATATTCCAAACCTTCCTCTTCAGCAAATTCAATCATGCCGGTTTCAATATCTCTGGTAATGGTAAAGTCTTCTTCATAATCAGAAAAATCAGGATATTTACTAATCAACCTTTCCCTGTTTTTATCAATATAATTCAGCACAAACCGGTAAAAAATACCCTGTCGGATTAAAGAGCGGTAGTACTGACTATTGGTGGACGTATCCACAGGTATATACAAATCCGGCATGATTCCGCCTCCTCCGTAAACAATCCGGTTGTTCAACAAAGTTTGGTATTTCAAAGAATCCGGAAATAATATGCTGTCCGGATTGATGACTTCACCATTTTGATAACGCTCATATATTTCTTTGGCATAAGCTTCTTTGCCATCATCATAAGGTTTTTGTATTAGTCTTCCGGTCGGGGTATAATACCTGGCAATGGTAAGTTTTAGCATAGAACCATCCGGCAGGTTAAATGGTCGCTGTACCAGCCCTTTTCCGAAAGATCTCCTGCCAAGAATGACTCCGCGGTCCCAGTCCTGCACCGAACCGGATACAATTTCACTGGCAGAAGCAGAACCTCCATCAATCAATAAAACCAATTTACCATCTTCAAACACGCCTTCTTCATTTGCTCTGTAATCTTGCCGGGAACTATGCAATCCTTCCGTGTAAACGATCAATTTATCTTCATCAAGAAACTGGTCTGCCAAATCAATGGCTACTTTCAGATAGCCACCTCCATTATTACGCAGGTCGAGGATTAAACCAGCAAAGTTATTGCTGAATTCTTCCATGGCATCATAAAATTCCTCCATGGTGGTGGAAGAAAACTGATTAAATCTCAGATAAGCGATGCTGTCGTTTACCATATAGGCTGCATCGAGGCTATATATGGGAATTTTATCCCTGGTAATGGCAAAATCAATTAAACCATTCACCCCTTTTCGTTTCACAGATACCTCCACTTTAGTACCTTTATCACCGAGCAAACGCTCCCTTACCTGATTTGCAGTAATTCCGTTACCTGCCACATTTTCCCCTTCAATCTTTATTATTCGGTCTCCTGCCCGGATACCGACCTTCTCAGAAGGTCCCCCTGAAATCGGGTTGATTACGAAGATGGTATCATATAACACATTAAACTGAATGCCAATTCCTTCAAAATTTCCTTCCAGGGGTTCCCGCATTTCTTTCACCTCTTCTTCGGTAAGGTAACTCGAGTGGGGATCCAGTTCATTCAGCATTTCAACAATGGCTCCTTCCACGATATCTTCCGTATCCACTGAGTCCACATAAAAAAAGTCAATATACCCCAGCACTTTATTCAATTTAAAAATCTGGGTATTTAAAGACTGTCCAAACGTTATGACTGCGGGAAATAAAACAAACAAATAGGTCAATAATATAAATCTTTTCACTGATACTGATTTTTATGTAAATAATATATTTTTCAATCCTTTAAATAAAAAGATACAACGCTTATAATAATATATCAACGGCAAAATATTCAGCCATTAATGCCTGCATTATTAAATAAACAAAAGAATACATATAATGTTATCGCACTTAACTAATTTTGTGAATTCAGGAAAACACCAATAACTGCATTAGGTTCACCTTAAGCACCAGTCATTTACGACTAGTAAACTCCTGGCACTTAAGGCTCGCATGCCTTGTTCTTG
>CAYFUP010000047.1:0-18837 GCA_964346235.1 uncultured Bacteroidales bacterium
TGTTCCTTGTTCCTTGCTTTCCTTTTTCCTTTTATAGTCCATCGTTAACATTCTTTTAACATCAGCTTCATTCATTGATCTTTCTGAAAAAAGTGAGCAATTTCACAATAATTCCTTTAATAAAATGAATAGTGTTGTGTAGTAATTAAGATGTATGTTGAGTTTAACTTATATGAAAAACCCATAATAACAGCTTTTTTATACCCTATCTGGTGTGTTTAATATGTAGTCATGATGTAGTCATGATGTATTATTTTTTAATGCTGCATTGAAAAGAACCACTACATTTGCTTATTGAAAAAACCATCATAATATTTAATAAAAACTTAAAATGATTTTAACGCTCAAATAATCATAGAGAAATAATAAATATTTAAAATAATTCAATATGAGGCATTTTATTATTCTCGCATTTTTATTACTCCTTCCAATCGCTGTTTTTGCTCAGAAATCTGTTTCAGGCAAAGTAACGGACGAACAGGGAAGTGGAATTCCCGGGGTAAACATATATGTAAAAGGTACGACTACCGGAACCATTTCAGACATTGATGGAAACTATAGCATTGAGGTTCCGGATGAGGAATCTATCCTCGTTTTCTCATATGTAGGATATGTAAAACAGGAAATCCCAGTCAGGGATAAATCCGAGATCAATGTATCCATGAAATCAGATCCCACGGAATTAGAAGATGTCATTGTTGTTGGCTACGGCACTCAGAAAAAAAGTTTGGTCACCGGGGCCATTGCCAAAGTGGAAGGAAGCGAAATAGCCAAAACTTCCTCCTTACGAGCAGAACAAGCCATTCAGGGAAGAACGTCAGGCATCATGGTTGCTCAGGAATCCGGTTCCCCGGGAGCAGGCATGACCGTCAGAATACGTGGTACCGGATCAAATGAAGGAGCGGATCCGCTTTATATTGTCGATGGTATGCGCACCGGCGGCATTGAATTTCTAAACCCAAATGACATTGCATCCATCGAGGTACTGAAAGATGCTGCATCAGCTGCCATTTACGGAGCCGAGGGGGCCAATGGGGTTGTCTTGATCACCACCAAAACCGGAAGCAAAGAACAGGAAGGGACCATTACCTATGATTACTATTATGGTATGCAACAGGTATCCCACTCCTTTGATGTGCTTTCCGCACCCTTATATACCGAATATTCCAGGGAAGCCATCGCCTGGGAGACGGAAATGGCCATCCGAAAGCTCGTACCGGATATTCCCCAGGATTTCATTGATCGAAGGATTCAACGTTCTTATGAAAAGAAAGAATTTATGGAACCTGACAGTGTGCCTTACAATACCGACTGGCTTGGTGAGATATTTCAGCCGGCACCGATGCAGAGTCACCAGATTACAGCCAGTGGAGGCAACGATAAATCGACTTACCTGATTTCAGGTTCATATTATAACCAGGACGGAATCGTTGGCGGTGCCGATGCCAGGTTTACCAGATATACAGCCCGGTTTAACGGGGATCATGAGGTCAACAACTGGTTGAGTTTAGGCAGCCGCATTAACTTTACCCATTTCACCCGCCGGGATATTAATGAAAACAATGAGTTTGGCGGTGTTATTGGCAATGCCATCAGCCTTGATCCGCTAACACCTTTATATTATGACGATATCTCTGAAATCCCCGAGGTCTATAAGGGTAACGAAGGATACGTACAGGATGAAAACGGATACTTCGGTATGTCCACCCGGGTCAGAAACGAAATAAGAAATCCGGTGGCCCAGATGCATATTGACCACAGCAAGTGGACTACAGACAAATTGTTAGGAGGTGTATATGCAGATTTCAACCTATTTAAAGGATTTACTTTCAAATCAAAATTTGATATTGATTTGGCATATGGAACCAACGACGACTGGATACCGGTTTATTATTTTCATTCAAGCAGTGAACGGGAAATCAGCGAAGTAAATAAAGAGATCCAGCGTTGGCGTACATGGCAGCTTGAGAATTATTTCACCTATGAAGGAAACATTGGTGATCATAATTATACCCTCCTGGGCGGGATGTCTAACAGGGAATATTATTATACCAATTTGTTTGGTAAAAAGGAAGACATGATAGAAGAATCCGATAATTATGCATATATCGACTTTGCGACCAGCGATACCACCAAAAATGCATCTGGCGGAGGAGTTGACGAAAACAGGTTGTTATCTTATTTTACCAGGGGCACTTACAGTTATGCTGATAAATACATCCTGAATGCCACCCTGCGTGCTGACGGCTCATCGCTATTCGGTCCCGATAACAAATTCGGATACTTTCCTTCCCTTTCACTCGGCTGGGTAGTTTCCCGGGAAAATTTCTGGGATATTGACCTGATGAATTATTTAAAGATACGTGCCAGTTGGGGACAAAATGGTAGTCTTTCTAACCTGAGCCCATTCCAGTACGTTTCCTTAATCAGCTATGAAGGAAGGAATTACCTGTCAGGAAATGACCAACTGATAAAAGCTGCTGAACCTGAAGCCATAAGCAATCCGGGCCTGCAATGGGAAACCAGTGAGCAGACTGACGTAGGCTTAGACATATCATTGCTGGATAACAGAATCACATTCGCTTTGGACTATTTTTCAAAGATTACCAAAGACTTGCTTTTTGAAGGAGGTGTGCCGGATTATGCCGGAAACAGTGCACCATGGGTAAATGCAGGAAATGTTAAAAACAGCGGTCTGGAAGTGGAACTCGGACTCAGGAAGAAAACCGGTGATTTTAACTATGATTTAAAACTCAATGTTTCTAAATTACATAATGAAGTCGTCTCTGCTCCTGAATTCCTCGCCGGTGCAAACCTCGGTACTTCAGGTGCCATCACCCGTTTTGATGAAGGATATCCTGTCTGGTATTTTTACGGATATGAAACCAATGGCATGTTCCAGGACACAGCCCAAATAAGCAACCATACCAATGCAGAAGGAAAGCAGCTGCAGCCTTCCGCGATTCCGGGTGATGTGATTTTCGTTGATAACAACGGACTGGATTCCTTGGGCAATTCTACGGGAAAACCTGATGGAACCATCAATGAAGCAGATAAGAAATATATTGGAAGTCCGCACCCTGACTGGACTTTTGGGGTGACCATGAACCTATATTACAAAAACTTTGATTTCTCCATGTTTATACAGGGGATACTGGGCAATGAATTATATAACGGGGTTCACCGGACTGATTTGGTGACCAATAACAAACCGGAGTATTTTTACGATGAAAGGTGGACACCGGACAATCCGACCAATGAATGGTTCAGGGCAACATACAGCGATGCCAACAGAAATTTCCGTCCCAGTGATTTATTTGTTGAAGATGGTTCCTATCTGAGAATGAAGAATATCCAACTGGGATATACCTTGCCCGATAACATGCTGAATTTTGCGAAAGTAAAAAAACTAAGGATCTACATATCGGCTCAAAACGTCTTTCTCCTGACGAATTACCGAGGAATGGATCCGGAAATAGGAGCTACCCAGGGCGCCAACAGCATAGGAGTTGACCGTGGCTTTTATCCTAAATCAAGGACATTTATGGGCGGCATATCCTTAACATTATAATGCTAAAAAATGAATCATGAAAGGTTTATTTTTCAACCAAATAAAACAATTACCGATGAAGACAACAATAAAAATAATATCCATCATATTGGTTCTGTCCTTTTCAAATTCCTGCGAAAAAGAATGGCTTGAAATGGAACCAAAAGGTAAAAAACTGGAAGCCAATTTTTACCAAACGGAACAGGAGTTGTTCGATGGCTTAATGGCCGCTTATGATATGCTGCAAATCAAATATGGACCTCCATGGAGTTCTTATTATTTTATGGCCAACTTCCCCTCGGACGATTCAAAAGTCGTCGGCGGAGGACCGGGTGACCGGCCGGAATACCATGATATCGGCCAGTTTCAGACAACAGCCACCAATCCTGCCATAGAAGAACTTTGGAGAAGAGAATACAATGGTATTTACAGGGCCAACATTATCATCAACAGCGATGAAATTAATTCTTCACTTGCACAGCGATACAAGGCAGAGGCCAAATTTCTCAGGGCCTATTATTACTTTGAACTTATCCGTTTTTATGGTGATGTGCCATTAATCCTGAATACATTATCTCCTGATGAATACGGTCAGGAAAAAACTGACAAAAGCATCATCTACGAACAATTGGAAAAAGACTTAAAGCAGGCCACCGCAGATTTACCTGCGAAAAGCAGCTTGTCTTCTTATGAACTGGGCAGGGTCACCAAAGGCGCTGCTCAATCATTGCTGGGAAAAATCTATTTGTATCAGGAAAAATTTCAGGATGCAGCAGATATGCTGAAGAATGTGGTGGATCTTGAAGGCGATGTATATCAGCTGGAAGACGATTTTGACAAAATCTGGAAAGCCTCCGGCGAAAACGGACCGGAATCCATTTTTGAAATTCAGTATTCTTCTATCACAGAGCGGGGTGACTGGAATTGGGGAAGAGCCAATGAAGGAAACATTGATGTTCAGATGTCAGGCCCCAGAATGACCGATACCGATACTTTAAATTCAGGATGGGGATTCGATATGGTGACCCAGGATCTTATCAGTGCTTACAGAAGCGAGGATGATTCGGCAAGAATGCATGGCACAGCTTATGGAGCAGCTTTCCTAAATGGCATTGGGGCTTCTTCCTGGGAAGAAAATGAAGGCTATACCGGTTGGTTCAGCAAAAAAAGGGCCCCTTGGGCCAGTTATACCGCTGCAGTAAATACTGAATGGAACTATGGAACCAATGAGCGAATGATTCGCCTGGCTGATGTCAAACTAATGTATGCCGAAGCCCTAAACAGGGGCATGATCAATGATGCTGAAGCGCTTGCCCAGGTCAATGATATCAGGGAAAGGGCTGTTCTGCCTCCTCTGACAGGAGTCTCAGGAGATGCATTATTCGAAGCCATCAAAAAAGAACGCCGTCTCGAGCTGGCCATGGAAGGCCATAGATTCTTTGATTTGGTGAGATGGGGAGATGCAGCAGAAGTTCTTGGTCCGCTGGGTTTTGAAGAAGGAAAACACGAAGTCTTTCCGATACCACAAGGCGAGATCGATAAATCAAACGGCAAATTAACCCAAAATGATAACTATTGATAGTTAAGCAATAAGACTTAAAATGCGAGCCAATTAATATTTAAAAACAATAGGAAGGAAATAACGCTTTCAAATCTCAATAATTATTTAATAAACAAAAACACACTATTATGAAAACTATTTTACTAAATTTACTGGCCGTTTTTGCCCTTGCTACAGTAGTGAGTGCACAAACAACTTACATGGACTTCGAAACGGTAAGTCCGATTGCCTACGACTTCGGTGGAAATACCCACCAATTCATGGTCGATAATCCCGACAAAACCGGAAACACTTCCGACAAAGTGGGGATGGTGACAACAGGACATGAAACCTGGTCCGGAGATGCCCTGCCGATAGGTGGTACGATAAACTTCTCCGATACTGCTGACACCTTTACCATGGATGTTTATTCAAAAGATACCGGTGATGTGATATTCAAAGTTGAAAAAGTTAATCAGGCTGAGATTGCTGCCGAGGTAACAGCTTCTTATAAAAATGCTGAAACCTGGGAAACCCTGGAATTTGTTTTTCCTGATACCCTGAAAGCTGAGGTCTATGGACAAATTGTGCTATTCTTTAATTTTGGCACATCCGATTCCACGGTCTGGTATTTTGACAACGTAGCTGGTCCTTCCGCCACCTTTGGTTCCAATACCATGGTCAATTTTGTGGTGGATGACAAGCTCGGTGAAGCTTCCGATATCAAATTGGATGTTGAAGGAGAAGAGCTGGCATTATCAGCTGATGGCAACAAATGGAAAGGATCAAAAGAATTGGCTCCCTACAATATCGCAGAAGGGGGCGGTGAATACCAAATCATCATCATGGCAGATGGTGAAAACTATGACACCACCAAACTAAGCATTACTACCGGCGGGGGGTCCATGAACTGGAATTACCTGTTGCTGGATGAAGAGCCGGAAGATGGTACTGCGCAATGCAAATACACCACTACACCCCCCACCATTGATGGAGAGATCGATGACATGTGGGGCGGAGTAAAGGCTCATCCATTGCAGAAACGTGAGTGGTGGGGTTCTCCAACCGGATTGTATTCCTGGTTTAAAGTCATGTGGAGTGATGACAACCTGTATGTTCTCAATTATGTGGAAGATGATACCCTGGTAAAAGGAGCTGCAAATCCCTGGGAAAATGATAATGTGGAACTGTTCTTTGATATGGACAGGGCAAAAGCCAATGATGGCGAAGGATTTGACGAAAACGACTATCAAATCAGGTACATCTGGAACGACGATTCATGGACTGGTTCAGATGGAATTGATGAAACATGGGCTACTTCAAACGGTGTTGAGAGAGCTCAGTCAAACATGGATGATCCCAATGGATACGTCATGGAATGGAAAATCCCCTGGGATGCCCTGGCAGAGATAACTGAATTCGTAGCAATCGCTGATTCAAAATTTGATTTTGACATTACCATTGCCGACAATCAAGGAACCGGAAGAGCATACATCATTTCATGGAATACCACGGCTGACCAGAATTATAACAATACCAGCCTGTATGGCACCATCACCCTGAGCGATGAAGAAGTCAGCACCTCGATAAATAAAGCATCTGCTGCTTCACTCAGTATTTATCCGAACCCGGCTTCCAGCCAGGTAACCATAGCCAATGGTTCCGTTATTCAGCAAATGGTAGTGACCAACATCATTGGTAAAGAAATTATAAACATCAATCCCAATAGCGAAAATGTAAATCTTAATGTAGAAAATCTTCAAAAAGGCATTTACATTTTAAGCATTGAAGACATCAACGGAAGTGTTTCTTCTCAAAGACTGATTGTTGAGTAGGTTTTTAGAGAATGCAAAGGAACATTTGATTGGCTGTCCGGTAATTAATAGCTTACCGGACAGCTTTTTATCAGGTTTATGATTAAAATAAAGCATGTATTTTTACCCGTTATATTTTCAATAGAATTGTTGAGCAGCAGTACGAAAGATTTTTAGCCAACATGGCACTATGGAGATTCACACAACGAAAAGAAAGAAAATGAACAGGGGACTTATCCTGCTGATTTTTGTCCTTGCCTCTCTTCCCTCCTATTCCCAGCAATATGAACTGGTATGGTCGGAAGAATTCAATTATTCCGGATTGCCTGATACTTCAAAATGGGGCTATCAACTATGCCGGGGTTGCGGAAACAATGAAGCCCAGTATTATACTGAAAACCGGCTGGAAAATGCAAGGGTTGAAGACAGCATCCTGATTATTGAAGCAAGAAAAGAAAGCATGGGGGGTTACCAATACACCAGTGCCCGGTTGGTTACTGAAAACAAAGCCGCCTGGAAATACGGAAGAATAGAATTAAAAGCAAAGGTACCCGGGGGACGGGGAACCTGGCCCGCCATTTGGATGCTTCCTTCTGACTGGGCATACGGTGAATGGCCTTCCAGCGGAGAAATAGATATCATGGAATATGTTGGTTATGATCCGGGCATTATTCACGGTACGGTTCATACAGAAGCTTATAACCATCAAAAAAATACCCAGAAAGGAGAATCCATTTCTGTCGCTTATCCGGAAACATTCTTTCATCGCTATGCCATTGAATGGACCCCAGAAAAGATTGATTTTTTCGTGGATGACAAATTGTATTTTACCTTTAAGAATGAGCACAAAACTTATAAAGAATGGCCTTTTGACCAACCTTTCTATCTAATATTAAATATTGCCATCGGAGGAAACTGGGGTGGTCTGGAAGGAATAGAGGACAGCATTTTTCCTGTGCAGATGGAGGTGGACTATATAAGGGTTTACAAAAATATTGAAAACGAAAAAATAGCAGGTCCCTCGCTTGTATATCCCAATCAGGCAGATGTTGCCTTTTCATTGCCATTTCAATCAGACAGTCTTTTTTTTTGGGAAGTTCCCAATGATTGTGAAATCAACGATGGCCATGAAACCAATTCCATTTCTGTTAATTGGGGATGTAATGAAGGATCTGTGAGTTGCAGCTATATAGTTTCCAGCGATACATTCCACTATGTCCATGAAGTAAAAATTAAACCTTATGAAATTAACGGTCCGGTTTTCGTAAAAGAGAACGAGCAAGAGGTAATATTTACCCTTCCCAATCTCCATCATTCCGTTTATGAATGGATAATTCCCGGACAAGCTGCCATCTCAGAAAACAATGCCATTGATGATGCTGAAAACAGGACAGCAATACATAATGACTCCCTTTATCTGAACTGGACTTACGAGAATGCTGAAATTAAAGCCATCATAGAAAACAGTTGCGGAGAAGACACCATCGCTTATTATACAAAAATTTACGGACAGTACCCCTACCCGGAACCGGATGAACCGCATGATATTCCCGGAGAGATAAAGGCAGTGGATTATGATTACGGGGGAGAAGGGGTTGCTTATCATGACATCACTGCCAGTAATACAGGCAACGGGCCCCGGAAAAATGAAGGAGTGGACACAGAAAAAAATAATGAAGGAACCAATGTAGGCTGGATAGAGGCTGACGAGTGGCTTGAATACAGCATAAAAGTCAATAAAACCGGATTTTACAGTGTTGAAGCACATGTGGCCAGTGACCGCTACGACGGAGGTGGTCCGTTTCACCTGGTGATCAATGGCGAAGAACGAACCAGCTTCGATCCGAAGTCCACCGGTTCATGGTTTAATTATACCAGCATCACCAACGAATTTTTTTATCTGTCAACCAATGATTCATTGCTCAGGATTGATATGGGAACAGGCGGATTCAACCTTAGTAAGCTGGTGTTCGAATTTGATACCCTGGCATCCTCAACAGGAATAGATGATGCAACTGTGAACCCTGAAGATAACCTGTTTTATTCAAACCCAGGAAAGATAAACCCTTATTCAGCAGCATTTTTACCATATTCCGATATGGAGAATCCGAAACCGGCCGTGTTATATCCAAATCCTGCCGGCCCTTATTTGGTTATTCATCTCCCGGCATTTCCCGCACAGGTAACCATTTTTAATGAGTTGGGAAAAATTTACTATACCGGTCTGCAAAAGAGCGGCAGAAATAAAATTGAAACCTCAAAGCTGAATCATGGGATGTATTTCGTCCGGATCGACTATGAAAACGGAGAAACAACCTTACTGAAATTGCTAAAACTGTAAATAGAGGCACTAAGAAAACTAACAAATTATTCTAAAGTGGTTCTAAGATACATCTAAAACATTTAAAATTAATCAAATACGAATGATCAAAGCAAAATATTACTTATTACCCATCCTGATTGTTGGATTGATTGGATGCAACAATGCAAAAAAAGAAGCTGAATCATCGATAGATCAGAAAGTAGATTCAGTATTATCCCTGATGACCCTTCATGAAAAAATCGGTCAAATGAACCAGGTATCTGGTCACGGCATGGTAACCGGACCCCTGGACACCAATCATGCCTATTACAAAGATTTGATAAAAGAAGGCAAGATGGGTTCCATGCTCAACGTCGTCGGCTCAGAATATACCCAAAGACTTCAACAATTAGCGGTAGAAGAGACAAGGATGGGTATTCCTTTGTTATTTGCCTATGATGTGATCCATGGATTTAAAACCATATTTCCTGTTCCATTGGGAGAAGCGGCAAGCTGGGATTTGCAGGCCATTGAAAACAGTGCCAGGATCGCAGCCATTGAGGCATCTGCAGCAGGACAGCACTGGACATTCGCTCCCATGGTGGATATTACAAGAGATCCCCGCTGGGGAAGGATCATGGAAGGAGCCGGAGAAGATCCATATTATGCAAGTAAGGTGGCCAAAGCCAGGGTTCTGGGTTTTCAAGGCAACAACCTGAACCATAATCATACCATACTGGCCTGTGCAAAACATTTTGTGGCTTACGGAGGAGCAATCGGAGGCCGGGATTATAACACCGTGGATGTATCAGAAAGATCCCTTCATGAACTTTATTACCCCCCTTTCCGGGCCGCAATAGAATCAGGAGTATCTACATTCATGACAGCCTTTAATGATCTGAACGGCATTCCTGCCACCGGCCATGAGAAAATAATAAAAGATAAGTTGAGGACTGAATGGGGATTTGAAGGAATGATAGTATCTGACTGGCAGTCCATTTGGGAAATGATTCCGCACGGATTTGCCAAAGACCACCAAGAAGCTGCCAGAAAAGCTTTAAATGCCGGGGTAGATATGGATATGATGGGCTACTTGTATCTGGAAGAATTAGAAGGACTCGTTCAAGAAGGTAAGATTTCCGAAAAAACGATTGATGAGGCGGTTCGACGAATTTTGAGAGCAAAATTTGCGTTGGGACTGTTTGAAGATCCCTACAAATATTCCAATCCGGAGCGAGAAAAAAAACGACTGCTTCATGAAGATCATCTGACTGCAGCCCATGAAATGGCAAAAAAATCCATGGTCCTGCTTAAGAATGAAAATGCGCTGCTGCCCCTGTCCACTGACCTGAAATCCATCGCATTAATCGGGCCGATGGCCAAAAACCAGGATGATTTAATTGGCACCTGGTCTGCCATGGGGGAAGGCAAAGATGTGATTTCCCTGTATGATGGATTAATAAACACCCTACATCCCTCCGCGAAAATATTTTACGCCAAAGGCTGCGATATTCAGGGAGAAGATAAATCGGGATTTAATGAAGCACTGGCCGCAGCCCGAAAAGCAGATATAGTCATTGCGGCCGTTGGCGAATCAGCCATGATGAGCGGGGAAGCCCTTTGCCGGGCGGATATTTCCCTGCCCGGGGTACAGGAAGAATTATTACTGGCTTTGCACCGGACAGGAAAACCGGTCATCGCTGTTTTAATGAACGGAAGACCGCTGGTATTAACCGGTTTTCATGATCAAATTCCGGCCATTCTTGATGCCTGGTTACCCGGAACCATGGGTGGAAAAGCCATCGCCGATGTTTTATTTGGATATTACAATCCATCAGGTAAGTTACCCGTCAGTTTTCCTTATGCTATGGGACAAATACCCGTATATTACAACCATAAAAACACCGGGCGACCGCCAAAAGAAGACGAAAGGTACACTTCCAAATACCTCGATATTCCCAATGAGCCATTATATCCCTTTGGGTATGGGCTGAGCTATTCAGATTTCAAATTAACCGGCGTTGATTTTCAACCGGACAGCATATCTATGAATGAAAACCTGAAGGTAACCATTCGAATGAAAAACAACGGTCCGTATGACGGAGAGCAAGTGGTTCAGGTGTACCTCAGGGATATGGCAGCCAGTGTGACCCGACCGGTAAAAGAACTCATCAAATTTAAAAAAGTGTTTGTTCCGGCTGATGGAGAAAAAACCATTGAATTCAGCATATCAAAAGAAGACCTTGGGTTTTATGGCATGAATATGAATTTTATCACCGAACCCGGACTTTTCAGGCTGATGGTCGGTTTTAATTCAAGAGATGTGATGGAGAAGGAGTTTTCTCTGACTGCCAAGGAATGAGAGCAATAGAGAATGATGAAAGGTTGGTGATAAATGATGCAGCGCAAATGGTAAAGGGTGAATTGAGACAGAAAAGGAAATTAAACAAATATATAAAAAGTGAAATATAAAGAAATCCTTTGTGGATTTGAACTGGAATGAAGAAATGAACAGAAAAGAATATAAAAATTGGCACTAACTAATTAGTATCTGTCTATAAAGTCCATTTTCTTCGTTACGCTTGCCCTCAAATTGGTCATTTAAGTTTAGCATAACGCAGTTGCTGGCGTTTTCTTCTTACCACAAAATAGCGAATCACGGATGTTTAAAACAAAAGCATTTAATATACCTTTCCGGGTTTTTCTGATTATTGCCTCATTATTTTTTATCTGGGGGGTATTTACCATTATCAACTCACTGATGATTCCTTATCTGGAACAACTTTTTTTCAGCCATAAGACCATTTCCTTTAATCTCTCCAATACTTTTTTCGGAGCCTATTTTATCATCTCTATTCCAGCTGTATATTTAATAAACCAGAAAGGCTATAAAAAAAGCATCATACTCGGACTGATGATAATCGCTTCAGGGGTTTTTCTTTTTGTATTTGCCGCCATTTATATTTCTTTCCTCATGTTTTTTACGGGCCTTTTCCTTATGGCAGCCGGAATTACAATATTACAGGTCGCTGCCAATACATACATATTGTTATCGGGGGATGAAACATATGGTATAAACAGGTTAAATCTTGCCCAGGCCATCAATTCTATGGGATATATAGCCGGTATAGCATTTATTCTGATAAATGATATTCGAATGAATCACAGCATTATCATGACAGCTCAAAATATAAGAACCCCCTACATTTTTCTGGGCATTTTGCTTATTCTTTTACTGGTATTGTTATTGACCAGCAAGATTCCCGGATTCGAGAGTCAGATTCGAAACAATGGGGTTCCAGGTATGACTAAACTCACTGGAATTTTGTTTGGAGCCCTGGCCATATTCTTTTATGTAGGAATAGAAGTTGGAATCAGTTATTATATCATTGATGTACATAAAATGGCAGGTCTTCCGGACGACTATTTGCCCCTGGCCCTGACATTATATTGGGGAAGCATGGCACTGGGCCGGATTTCAGGGTTTTTTCTTTTACAGAAGCACAATTACCTGGTTATATTATCATTTCTCACCTTGCTTGCCATAATATCCCTCCTGTTCGCAATATTTTTGCCTTCCGGATTTGCATTCTGGATATTTAGCTCACTGGGATTATTAAATGCCTTTATATTTCCTGTGATATTTTCCCATTCCCTGAAAGGCTTCCGGGAACATATCAATTTTGGAGCAGGCATATTGGTGATGGGCATATCAGGAGGGGCTTTCATACCCAAACTCATGGACATCATTAAATCAAATCATAATTTTCAACTGTCCCTCCTGATTTTCATTGTTTCTTACTTGTTTATCCTATTCTACGGCCTGTATTATAACCGGAAACTTCGAACCAATCTAAACCCCTCTTATCTCTAAAATAATATTCATAAAAAACAACATCCGTTTAATTAAAATATTTGTGATTGAATCATGGTTTATGAAAACAAGTAAAAAAAAATTTTGGACCCTCTCTGATTCTTCCATAAAATCCCACCAATTATTTATATTTTTAGGCAAACAATTTTTAGGTGCAGACACACTCAGACAAGGAAAAAAAGACGGAGATAGCAGCGGTATTGCTGACAGGTTTTTTGAAATTTGTATTCATGGACTGGCTTCAGTTGAGGCTCTTTTTCATTCTGGCCGCCTGCCTGTTTTGGATTATCTATATATGGACAAAACATAAAAAACACCCTGACCTTCTAAAGCACTGGGGATTTCAGAAAAACCAGCTCCGAAAACCCTTTTTGATATTGCTGCCCCTTGCCCTGATTAGCATTGCTGGCATTATAATCCATGGTCTTGCCGCAAACGCTGAATTATTTAACTGGCACATACTGCCGGTTTTTGCGCTTTATCCGTTATGGGGGATTATTCAGCAATTTATGGTCGCCGGACTGATTGCCGGCAATCTGATATCCATTAAATCCCTGAACCTGACAGAAGCACGTGTGGTTTTATTTACCTCCCTGTTTTTTTCCCTGGTGCATTACCCCAGCATTCCCCTGATGATATATGTTTTTATCATGGAAATGCTTTTCATCATGATTTATCTGAAATGGAGAAACCTTTGGATACTGGGTTTATATCACGGCTGGGTATCCGGTTTATTTATCTATTATGTCCTGGGAAGGGATTTATGGGTTGAATTGTGGTCAGTTTTCTAATAATCAATAAATAATGCTTATAAGCTGACTATAACAAATTTAAAATCAGTTGTTTAAACTTTTTTATTGTATGTAATTACACCAACAGGAGTTTATGGACAGACACTAACAAAATATTCGAAAGTGGTTATAAGAAAGCGTCAAGAACAAGGCATGCGAGCCTTAAATGCCGGGAGTTTACTGTTCGTAAATGACTGGTATTTAAGGTGATCATAACACAGTTATTGACGTTTTCTCACATACACTACAAAAGTGTAAACTATTGTTTTTAAACGTTTTAATTGTAGCTTAGAACCACTAAATATGAAAAAACCTTTTCAAGTCGGTTCCTTTTTTCAATCGATAGTGGATGAATAGCAGCAATACCGCAATGGGCAATACCGATGCCATGGTAATCAGGCTCCATTCAAGCTGCAGGGCATCAACCGTATAAAGTGAGATGATTCCTTCCGTACAAATGGTGAGCAGGCCAGCGGCTATCAGTGAAAAAGCAATGATGTTCAAGCCCTTTTTCCTTGCAGCCTTAATGTTGACAATAAACAGAAACACGATGATGTATGCCACTAAAAGCAAAGGAATACCGAGGTTTATGCCCCAGCCGGTCACCCCGTTCATGATATCCAGGATGACCAGCAATGCGGAAGCAGAGAGAAAACTTCCAGTCAGCGACAACACCAATCTGTGATACCATAAAAGGATGAAACTGATGTTGACAAACAATATCGCACAGATTATCATGGGAAATTTTGACCAGGACAAGTTGTAATTTCCGGCAAAATCAATGATAAAAGTAATGAAAATGCCAGATACCAGGATGATTCCGGCAATCTCCCAAACCAGCTTCCTTTTTTCCTGTGGCTTTAAACGCTGGAAGTCCGTTAAGAAAGCTTCCTCCTGTTTTCGCTTCCTGACCTGGATGTATTCAGGCGTTTCCTCATTTTCCCGCATGACGGGTTCCCCGCATAAGGGACAAAAATTCATGTTCTTTTCAAGTTCCACACCGCAATTTGTGCATTTCTTCATTATTATTTCTTTTTCGGTTTTAACCCTGTTCAGAGGCTCTCAGAAAACGTCAGTAACTGCATTATGCTTATCTTAATTGCCTATCATTTGCAATTAGTAAACAACTGCATTTATAGCTCACATGCCTTTTTCCTGAACCCTTCTTAAAACCACTTTAGAATAACTTGTTAGTTTTCTTAGTGCCACTATTTATGCTTTTCTTTTGAACGATTTTCCGTGATGTTTTACCCTGTCCACTTCAATGCCTTCTTGTTCCAGAAAATGCAACATTTTATTTTCCAGTTCACTGGATTTTGTTACGTTTCCGAAGCTTAATATCAGCATATCCTGAAATCCGATGATGCCGCAGTTGACTTTCAGCATTTTGTTCGGAGGCGGAGGGGTAAAAACCAGATGATCGATCAGTGTTACCATCTCCTCCGGAAAAACCACCTTACCCAGATTGGTAATCACTCCTGAATACTGACTAGGTCCCAGGGAATAAAATTTTAACTTTAATATCAGTATTTTCAGAATCAGCGGGATGCTTCTGATATACAGCTTCTTCTCACTGCCCACGTTGCGGGCAATGTTTTTATTGATCAGTTTTTCATCGGTTTCCAGCCGCATTTGATGATAAACCGTTTTAATGATTTCTTCAAAAGAATAATGTCCCAGCCGCATATCCAGTTCCGGAATGACAAACAGAGAAAAGTTACGCATGGTCTTCGAAGGAAAAATATTCCGGAGGTTAACCGGCACCTGTACCCGCAAAAACTTATGTTTTGAATGATGTTTTTGCGTCACATTTTCCTCATAAATCTCCTGCAATACAAACAAATAAACCGAAACCAGGTAATCCGTAATGCTAACTCCTTTTGCCTTTGCTTTGGCCTTTATATCATGGATCGAAATAAAAACTTTCATCATTTGAAACCGGGGAGACGGATTTAATGACCAGGGCAGATGAAAAGCCGTTGACCTTTTAATCATGGGTGGAATGTCTTCCTTAAAATGGCGGTTATATCCATCTTCATATTCTTCTTCAGATATTTCATCACCGGGATTTCTGAATTGAAAATCCGCAGGAAGCGAAATTTCAAGGTGCTTGGTATAAAGCGAAAGCAAAGACTTTAAAAATTCAAAAGCGCCTGTCCCATCAGTCAGGATATGAGAACACTCCAGACTTATCCGGTTCTGAAAAACCAATACACGGAGCAATGGCCCATTTCTGGAAAAAATCCGGCATAATAAGTTATTATCGGTTTCAACCGGAATGGGATGCTTGATATGCTCCAGGTAAAACCAGAAAAATCCCCTTTTAAGCCGCACTTTAAAATAAGGGAAGCGGGTCTCCGCATCTTCAAGGGCCTTCATAAGCGGCTTAATTTTAACCGCTTCTTTCATGACCGCCGTAAATCGAATAACCGTGGAATTGTCCTTCGACATCACAGCCGGAAAAATTTTTGCTGCATTATCCAGTGAAAGCCAGAACTGGCTTCCTTCAATAGTTTTCTGATCACTGTTTTCCAATATCAAGGGATTTTTCAGAAATTCGACTTCAACCAACAACCCGTAAAGATATGATACTTTGAAAGATTAAAAAAATGTTAACAGCGACCAGTTCACGTTCCACGTTACATCCCAGGGAATAAGGACTTGAAAACACTTCATACGTATTTGTCCCGCACCTAAGGCTTGTCCCACCGCTTTTCCAGTCCATCACATTAAGCTTCGATTCCTCAAACATCCGATGTTTCCTGTTCAGCTCATTTTTGAAATAATTACAATGGAATTATTAAAGCTTACCGGGTAAATAAAATCATTCAAATACAAGAAACTATCACTATTTCTTCCTTATTATTCGTCCGAGTCTTTCTCCTTCAGGTTTGCCTTTTATATATTTAATTTCCATTTCTCCCGCTTTGAAGTACCGGATCCAAATTCCTTCTTTTTTCCATCCCTTTAATCCCCTTTAAAGGCCACATCGCCTTTCTGATTCCAATATATCCATTCCCCTTCTCTTTCCCCTTCAATAAAACTTCCTTCATATTTTCATATGTTCAAAATTACTTTTTATAAGGTCATATGGAACCTCCATTTTGATCATGCTCGTGTGTGATTAGCGCTTAATCATGGAGGTTTCATATACCATTTTCATAAAATACTGTTATCAGCTAATAATCGATAACGATACTTGTATTTTTTCTTATTTATATCTTTTCGCGGCATTTATAGCTGTTTCTTTATCCATTGTCTTGGTTATTGACGTTTTCTTAGAGCCACTAAATAAGGTTCATCCGGCAACCTACCGTGAGAAATTGGTAAAAAAGGCGAAATCCGGCCGGTATAACTCACGTCCAGTTGATGCATTGCCCTGGTGCAGGCAACATAGAGCATTTGACGATCGGGTTCCGTATTATAATTTTTCCGGCTGCCAAAGGGGACAATGACATGATCAAACTCGAGTCCCTTGGCCAGGTGCGCTGAAGTAATGACAATGCCTTCACCAAATGAAACACTCCTGCCGTCCAAAAGCTGAATGTTACTTTTGCCGTTTGATAAAGCCTGATGAATACTGGTGGCCTGATCCTGGGTTTTGCAGATAATACCCAAAGAATTAAAGCCATTGTCACGGAAGCCTTTTACCTTTTCCCGAAGGTGATCAATTTCTTCCTCCGTCTCTTTAAACCGTGATACCTGAGGATGATCCCCGTGACGCGCTATAGGCTCTGTATCAGTTTGGTTGTTTATTTGTTTGGTAAATTCAGTAATTTCGTAAGTGGATCGGTAGCTTTTGCGCATCGTCATGCATTCCCCGTCCGGAAAAACCTCTTGGATGGTCTCCAGGTTGGAAGCGCTGAAAGGATTCACGGATTGATTGATATCGCCCAGAATGGTTTTCTTACATGGAAACAAATGGTTCAGCACTTTGTACTGCACGGCTGAATAGTCCTGCATCTCATCCACGATCAAATGTTTTACCCTGCTATTTGAACGGATTCCTTCAAACTTCATCTTAAAATACAGCAAGGGATAAACATCCGCGTATTCATAAACAGAACCTTTTTTTACTTTCAAAAGTTCCGGATTGTCCAACCAGGAATAAAAACCCCTGTACAACATCCGAATATTGGTGGAAGGAAACATTTTCCGGATGGCAGTATGCAGTTTCCTTCTTTCCTGACCGCTTACTTCCTTTTTGTAATGGATAAATACATGGTGCACCACTTCCCTGACGATTTCATTAAAGCGCTTCAGAATTGGTAGTTTGTTGTATTGCCTGAATTTTTCTTCAATAAACCACCCGGGTATAGGTTTGTTGGCCACCATGATGTCCGTGGGATAAAAAGCATGGTTTTCAAGATGAAGCACATATTCATCTATTTTAGACAGCAATTCGGGAGAAGATTTGAACCGGATGCGTTCAATAAGCCGCTTATCTGTTTTATCCAAAAGCTCTGCTACCTGTTCAAAAAAGGACTGGAACTTGATCTGGTAATCGAAAAGCTTTGCTGCCAGTTCTTCCATACTGGTCTCTTCAACTGTCTCCTCACCCAGTTCAGGCAAAACATTGGAGATATAACTGGCAAAAACCTTATTCGGCGAGACAATTAAAATATCTTCGGAGCTGATGGTATCTTTAAACTTATAAAGCAAAAAGGCAATGCGGTGCAGAGCAATGGATGTTTTACCCGACCCGGCCACCCCCTGGATAATCAGGTTCCGGGCATTTTCATTACGAATGATCGCGTTTTGCTCCCGCTGGATGGTGGCGATAATGTTTTTCATCTTACCAGAAGATGCCTGACTGAGCTCTTTCTGCAAAACATCATCCTGTATGGTCAGATCACTCTCCAGCATGTATTCCATCCTGCCCTGGCGGATACGAAACTGACGTTTCAGTTCAATCTCCCCTTCCACGGTACCGCCGGTGAAGTGAGGGACGAGTCCGTTGAGGCAG
>CAYFUP010000048.1:0-18793 GCA_964346235.1 uncultured Bacteroidales bacterium
CTGGATTAAACTCTTCCCAATTTGACGGTCAATATACGGTTGATAATCTTTGTGAAAATCCTTCAGTTTCTCTTCAAACTGAGAAAAGTTCGCGGAATCCCTTGATGCCATCAAATCACTCAGCAAGGTATAATTATCTTTAATGAAATCAATGAGTTCAATGGCTGTAAGTGACTCATAATAATATACCCTGGCTTTTTCATAAGGAAAATATTGATCATACAGGGTTTTAAATGTGGGCATCAGTTTCTTATAATTGGGATTTGAGTATTCATCAGCCCATTGAATAAAATTATCTTCGGCGCTTTTCTTTTCTTCTATTGCATTGGCACGTTCAAGTCCCGTGATGATGCCTTTCCACTTTTTCCAGGAGTTACTGATAGAAGAAAGTTTTGCTGCATACTGGATATTTACTTTGTCACTTTTTTCCATTTCTTTTTTTATGGTGTTGATGCGCATGGTTCGCAAATGAATTCTTTGCGGATAAATCTCCTCTTTTAAGAATGAGATGATATGTGAAGTATAAAACTGATGGGTGCTGCCAGGAAACCCATATAGCCAGGTAAAATCATATTCCTGTGCCCCATTGCGTGAAATATCAACCGCTTTTTTAGGTTTAAAGGGTTTGTTATCAGGATTATAATCAGCCGGTTGATTCCCGGATCCGGCATATACCCTGAAAATACTAAAATCCCCTGAATGTCTTGGCCACATCCAGTTGTCAGTACTTCCACCAAATTTTCCGATAAATGAAGGGGGGGTGAAAACCAGTCTTAGATCCTTATATTCTTTATAATGAAATAAATAATAGGACATGCCGTAGTTGACTGGTTTTACATCTACGAGATCATAGGATGTTTTTCTGAAATTATCTTCTAAATCACTTATCCTGCGATGGATGATGGAGTCTCTTTTCATTCCTGGCATGGATGGTTCCACTCCATTTAAAACACTGTCAGTTACATTCATGATTTTTTGCACCACCCTGACGCTGAGATCTTTCGCCGGTAATTCTTGAGATTGGTTTCTGGCAACATAACCTTCCTCCAGAAAATTCTTTTCAACGGATGATAATTGCTGAATATACCTGTATCCGCAATGGTGATTCGTCAACACCAGGCCTTTTTCAGAAATAAAAGAACCGGTGCAGCCTCCTCCGAAAATCACGATGGCATCTTTGATGCTTGGTTGATCATCGCTATAAATGAAATCTTCAGAGACTTCAAGTCCTTCCTGTTTCATCATTTGATAGACGGGGTCGGGGAGAGGCGGTAACCACATCCCTTCTCCTGCCTTCGCGAGAATTTGAACAGATGTAAAAAAGATAACGAAGAAAATGAGTTTATTATTCCAAACCATGGTTAAATATTTAAAAGGTTATACTTTGTCAAAAGGTTTTTAAATGCTGATATAGTTCCTGCACCGGCAAACCCATGACATTAAAAAATGATCCGTTTATTTTTTTTACGCCGATAAATCCGATCAGTTCCTGTATGCCATAGGCGCCTGCCTTATCCAGGGGTTTATATTGGTTGACATAATAGGCAATTTCAAAGTCTTCCAGGTGACTGAAATGAACTTCGGTGGCCGAATGAAAGGTTATCTTTTTTTGCATGGTTCTGATGCTGACCCCTGTATAGACGTAATGAATATTGCCGGATAAATGGCGCAGGTGATTCCTGGCTTCTTCCAGGTTTTCCGGTTTATCAAGCACCTGTCCATTATGGCAGACTATGGTGTCGGCGGTAATGATCAGCTCATGATGGGATTGTAATGGGTAAGCCGCCGCTTTTAATCCGGATAAATATTCAGCAATGGCTTCATTTTTTAAATGATGGGGATATATTTCCTCCAGGTATTCCGGGGATTTGATTTGAAAAGATACCCCAAGTTCACTCAAAAGCTGTTGACGCCTGGGAGATTTAGAAACCAATGTTATTTGATATTTTGATAAATTTTGGAGCAGCATGGTTTTACAGGTTCTTAATAATATATTTTACGGCAATGCCATACGTGATGCCGGTGATCATGACTATCTTGCTTAATATACTTGCTATATGAAAATCTTTTTTGGATCTTGCCCTGACGATGTAATAGCCTGTTATCGCTAAAGGTAAAGCAATGAAGAAGGTCAAATACCAGAAAGTAAAGGCATCATTGATATGTTGACGGTACACCCATACCAGGCTTGCTATAATCATGGCGAGAAGAAAAAGCAGGAAAATCTTTGTTCCTTTGATACCAATGGCTGCAGGCATGGAATAACGACCTGTCAGGACATCTCCTTCGAAGTCTTCCGCATCTTTTATAATTTCCCTGCAAAAAGTAATAATAAAGGCAAAAAAGGAATATCCCATAACCCAGTAAAGGATGGCATTGAAATTGATGCCATATTCCACCAGTACTTCCTGGTAGGCCAGGTTAATGGCGATCAGCTCAAAAACCCCTGTAATAAGAGGAACCAGACTTGTGATTAATGCGACAATAAGGTTCCCGATGATCAGTTGATTTTTATAGGTGGTGGAATAAAACCACAAAAGTCCGGGGATAAGGATAAATACAACACTCATTCCTGTCATATCTATTTTAAAGGTAATATAAAAACCCATTAGAATGGCTGCAAAATTGAAAATGTAATATAAGTTGTAAATGGTATTTCTGCCTATTTTTTTTCCGATGATAACCTGATCAGGTTTATTGATCGAATCCACCTTTTCATCAAAATAATCATTGATCATATAACCGGCTGCCGCGATTAAGAGGGTGGATATTATCAACAGAATGAATAAATCCAGCGGAAATTGCAATTGAAAACCATTTATCCTGAGCATGGATTGAACAATGAAGTGCCTGATAATTACCTGTGTCGTGGCAATAATTAGCAGGTTTGGAAACCGGATTATTTTGAGAAATGCATTCAAATGATATCAAATTTTGTATATAAATGGTATGAATCAAGGCCAAAAGCGATTGATTTGGGTCCATTTGACCTTACCAGGTAAATGCTTCACTGTCCATCCATTTACCCTGTACCCTGAGTACTTGTTCCACCACATCCCTTACACAGCCAAATCCGCCTTTTTTATCCGATATGTATTTTGATATTGATTTTATTTCCTGGGCGGCATCTGACGGGCATGCAGGGAATCCAACCATACTCATGACTTCATAATCAGGCAGATCGTCACCCATATATAAAACTTCTTCCGGACTTAATTGATATTTTTCTATAAAATGATGAAAGTCATTTAATTTATTGTTTGATTTCATATAAATGTCCTGAATCCGGAGTTTTTCAAAACGCATCTTTACAGATTCAGTGTCACCCCCTGTGATAATGGCCACCGGATAACCTTTTTTCACGGTAAACTGAACGGCATATCCGTCTCGTATATTCATGGTGCGCATCAATTGACCTGAGGGGTGCAACAAAATATTCGATTCGGAGAAAACACCGTCCACATCGAATGCAAAAGCTTTCACCTTACTAAGATTTTCTTTTATATTCGTCATTTCTTTGTTGATTTTTTATAATAATGAATGATTTCATTGGATAATAATTCATAGATGGCTGAAGAATTTATGTGTTTTTGACGTTTTTCATATTTTTTTAACATCCCGATGTGCTGCTGTATGGTATTTGAATCATTTCTGATGGCCGGACCGGTTTGGGTATTCTCCGGACCCAATTCCAGGGATTTATTGACCGTTTCTGATATTAAATGTTTTAAGTCATTGAAATCCATTTTGTTTTCTTCAAGCAGGGACTTGGACATGGTAAAAAGATGATTGGTAAAGTTACAGCTGATGACGGCTGACAAGTGAAGGATTTTTCGTTGCGTTTCGGATACCATTCTAATGTGACCGGAAATCGAAGAAGCAAAAATTTTGAGTTGATCCAGAAAATAATGATTACTGGCTTCGAGATATATAGGGATGGTTTTAAATTCTATTTCTTTGTCCGGTGAAAAAGATTGCAGCGGATAAAGAATGCCATGGTTATCAGATAAATCTCTGAGAATTTCTTTGTCCATGCTTCCTGCGGTATGGACTATGCCGGATAACGGAGCAGGAATTTCAGGAATAAGGGAACCGATAACATCATCAGGAACCGCAATGATATAAAGGTCAGAGCCAAGGGGTAATTTGGAAATATCAGTAGTGTAAGCGGATTCAATTATATTGGCCAGTGAAGCGGCAGAATGCCGGGTACGGCTGAATATGCATTCGATTTTATGATTTGCCCGATGCAAGGCCTTTGCCAGATGAGTGGCCAGTTTGCCTGCTCCAATAATAGTTATTTTAAACCCTTCTCTTCCCTTCATTTCAATATGTTCTCGGGCAAACCTAAATAAAATTTTGCATATACATATGCCTTCATATCAAAAAAATTTATAAGCATAACAGCCATAATAGATTATATTGGAATGAGGGAGGTTAATGTTTTTTTAATTCAAGAAGACGCCCGCACATTTCATAGTTTTCTTTTTCCCGGTAATAATTCATTAGCTTCTTGAAAAAGGAATCATCATGAAACTTTGGATGGGATTTATCATATTTGATGATGCCTTTGATGGTAAGTTCAAAGTAGTCTTTCTCAATATCAAAGAATGCTTCCTGCAGATTTTCATCATGTCCCCTGATTTCATCGTTGAAATTGTTCATATAATTGATAAGGCTGAACTGAATTTTCAGCGATTCATTGTTTTCATTTAACAATTCATTGTTTTGTTTCAGATAAGCTTGAAGAAACTCAGTACGCTTCTCCTGCTCCGGATGATTGAGCAGGTTATTGATTTTTTTTTCGTTTTCCTTGATTTGCTGTATATTATTTACTACCCTGTCTTTTAGCAGGTTTATTGTTTTAGTCAGTTGATCTACCATCGGTGAACTAAATTAAATATTCTACTAATAAAACTTAGTCAAAAATAAAAAGTTCAAACCTGGAAAACGAATCATTGGGGAATTTTCTGCATCGCTATAATGTCTTTTTTACCTCCACCTCCTTGAAAGCTTCAATGATATCGCCTACTTTAATGTCGTTATAATTTTCAATATTTAGTCCGCATTCATAACCAGACACCACTTCTTTGACATCTTCTTTAAATCTTTTCAGCGATCCCAGGGTTCCGGTATATACGACAATTCCTTCGCGAATAACCCTCACCTGGTGATTTCGGTTAATTTTTCCTTCTCTTACCTGGCACCCGGCAATGGTTCCGACTTTTGAAATTTTAAATGTTTCTTTTACTTCGGCGGTTCCAACGATTTCCTCTTTGATATCCGGGGACAACATGCCTTCCATGGCATCCTTAATTTCATTGGTGGCATCGTAAATAATGGAATAAAGCCGGATATCGATTTCTTCTTTCTCGGCAAGTCTTCTTGCTCCCATGGAGGGTCGAACCTGGAAACCGATAATAATGGCATTGGAAGCTACGGCCAGCATCACATCAGATTCGGAAATCTGGCCGACGCCTTTATGAATGACGTTGACTTGTATTTCATTGGTTGACAGTTTTATAAGCGCATCAGAGAGGGCTTCCACAGAACCGTCCACATCCCCTTTGACAATGATGTTCAATTCCTGGAAGTTGCCTATGGCTATGCGTCTTCCGATTTCATCAAGGGTTATGTGCTTTTGTGTTCGCAGTCCCTGCTCTCTTTGCAATTGTTCCCGTTTGTTGGCGATTTCCTTGGCTTCCCGGTCCGACTCAAATATTTTGAATTGCTCACCAGCCTGGGGCGCCCCGTTTAAACCAAGGAGGATGACCGGGGTTGAGGGCCCGGCTTCGGGAACGCTTTTTCCCCTTTCATTGTACATGGCTTTGACGTGCCCGTAACAGGTTCCTGCCAACATAATATCCCCGGCTCTGAGTGTCCCGGATTCCACCAGGGTAGTGGCCACATAGCCCCTGCCCCTGTCAAGGGTGGATTCAATAATGGTTCCGGTAGCCCTTTTGTTTGGATTGGCCTTTAATTCTAGTAGCTCAGCTTCCAGCAGGACTTTTTCCAGCAGATCTTCTATGTTCATGCCCTGCTTGGCAGAAATTTCCTGGGATTGATATTTTCCGCCCCAGTCTTCCACCAATAAGTTCATATTGGCCAGCTCTTCCTTTATTTTATCGGTGTTGGCTGTGGGTTTATCAATTTTGTTGATGGCGAATACGATGGGAACACCTGCTGCCTGGGCGTGGTTAATGGCTTCAACGGTCTGCGGCATGACTCCGTCATCCGCAGCCACGACAATGATGGCCACATCAGTGATTTGTGCACCCCTTGCACGCATGGCAGTAAAAGCCTCGTGGCCAGGAGTGTCCAGGAAAGTTATCTGCCTTTCGCCGTCAATGGAAACATTGTAAGCTCCTATATGCTGCGTTATTCCTCCAGCTTCTCCGGCGATTACATTGGCTTTTCTGACATGGTCGAGGAGTTTGGTTTTACCATGATCAACGTGTCCCATGACAGTGACTACCGGTGAACGTGGTTCAAGGTTTTCTTCTTCCTTTACTTCCAATTCCTCTGTATCTTCCTGCAAATCTGCACTTACGAATTCAACTTTATAACCATACTCTTCTGCCAGTAAGGAAATGGTTTCTGCGTCAAGCCTTTGATTAATCGATACAAACAGGCCAAGGTTCATACAGGTGGAGATGAGATCGTTGGTCGGTACATCCATCATGGAAGATAACTCATTAACCGTCACAAACTCCGCAACATGAAGAATATTTTTTTCTTGTTCCTTTTTTTCCTGTTCAGCTTGCTCTTTCTGACTGATGGCATCTCTTTTTTCTTTACGGTATTTGGCTCCTTTTGATTTGCCTTTGGTGGTCAGCCTGGATAATGTTTCCTTGATCTGTTTTTGTACTTCCTCTTCACTAACCTCTTGATGATGAGGTCTTTTCCTTTTTTTAAGGTCTTTTTGCTTTTTCGAAGCAGGCTGCTTTAAGTCTTCCTGAGGTTTACCGCCTTCTTTTTCATTGATGTTAACAGGTTTACTCTCTTTTCGGATTCTTTTCCTTTTTTTCCTTTTAATGGCTTCCTTTGATTTTTCTTTATCCGCTATGGATTTATCGGCTTTTTTCCTGTCTTCTTCTTTGGCTTTGGAGGGCAATTCAATTTTTCCTATAACCCTTGGGCCACTGAGCTTTTCAAATTTGGAAGGGATAAAGTTTTCATCTTTAGCTTTACCGGGGGTTTCCTCTTCTGTTCTTTCTTCCCCTGTATCTTCTTTTTTATCAGTTGCTTCAATAGTTTCTTCGCTGCTCTCAGCGGTATCAGTCTTTTCAGTATCGGTTTCTTCCTGAGCAATGCTTTCAGACTGGGTTTGTTTTATTTCTTCTTCCGCTTCTTTTTTCGCTTCTTCTTTTTCAGCCTTTTCTGCTTCTTTTTTTGCTTGTTGCTCCTTGGACTTGCCTTTTTTGGGAGGTTTTTTCTGAACAGTGTCCAGATCGATTTTTCCAACTACCTTGACATCATCTTTTGATGTTTTTGTTTTTTCCGTTTCTTGTGTTTTATCCGTATCAGGTTGCGCTTCTATTTCTTTACCAGCAGAAACATCCGGTTCTACTTTTTCTTCTTCAGCGGCAGGGACAGATTCATCCTCTCTGGATTTTTCTTCTGCTTTTTTCGATGCAGACTTTTTATTCAGCTCATCCAGATCGATTTTTCCGACAACCTTTACATCTGATTTGGTTTTTTCTTCTTCAGGAGTTTTTTCCGCTTCCTTTTTCTCTTTTTCTTTCCCGGTTATTTCAGTTTTTTCAGGTTCTTCTTTTGTTGACTTTTCAGCTTTTTCGGGTTCATAATCGGGTTTTTCCTTTTTCTGGGATTGATATCCTTTTACCATGACCTCATCATCAGGTGCTTCCTCTTCTTCAGGATTCTCTTCTAATTCTTCTGCTTCATAATCCCCAATGGAAACCGACTCTTTTCTTTCTTTGAAACGTTTTAAATTGAGCTTCTGAGATTCTTGTTTTGCACTAAGATCAGAGCTATATTCCTTCACCAATAATTCATAGAGTTCAGGAGATATTTTAGTGTTCGGGTTCGACGCGACATTATGCCCCTTCTTATGCAGAAATTCCACGATGGTGTGAATTCCTACATTGAATTCCCTCGCAATTTTACTTAATCTTGTCGGTTTATTCGTGTTAACCATATATCGCCCTTATACAATTTGTACATTTCTTCCCGGGAAGAATTTGCTAAAATAATGATTGGAATTGATTATTCAAATTCAGCCTTAAAAATACTGATTACTTCAGCAATGGTTTCTTCCTCTAAATCTGTCCTTTTAACCAGATCGTCAAAACTCAGTTCCAATACGCTTTTTGCTGTGTCACAGCCAATGGCTTTCAGCTGGTCCAAAACCCAACCCTCAATTTCATCTGAAAACTCTTCCAGTCTGACGTCTTCTTCATCGCCTTCCGTTTCCCTGTAAACGTCAATTTCGTAACCGGTTAGCTGACTGGCAAGTTTGATGTTCAAACCTCCTTTACCAATGGCCAGGGATACCTGTTCGGGTTTTAAAAATACGGAAGCCCTTTTATCTTCTTCTATGATTTTTATGTTGCTTATTTTTGCAGGACTTAAAGCGCGTGTGATGTAAAGCTGTATGTTATTGGTATAATTGATCACATCGATGTTTTCATTTTTTAGCTCCCTGACAATTCCATGTATCCGGGAACCTTTCATTCCAACACAAGCACCGACGGGATCAACCCGCTCATCATAGGATTCCACGGCAACTTTTGCGCGTTCACCAGGACTGCGGACAATTTTTTTAATGGTAATTAAGCCATCAAAGATTTCCGGCACTTCAAGTTCAAATAATCTTTCAAGGAACACAGGCGAGGTTCTTGAAATAACAATTAAAGGATTGTTATTTTTCATGTCCACTTTGATCACCGCTGCCCTGACTGTATCTCCTTTTCTGAAAAAATCAGAAGGGATTTGCTCAGCTTTGGGCAAAATCAGTTCATTTCCTTCATCATCAATAATCAAAATCTCTTTTTTCCATACCTGGTAAACTTCCCCTGTAATGATATCGCCTACACGGTCTTTGTACTTGATGTAAACACTGTTTTTTTCCAGTTCCAGAATCCTCGAAGTAAGGCTTTGTCTCAGCGCCAAAATTGCCCGGCGTCCAAAATCCGCCAGTTTTACTTCATCGGTTACTTCTTCGCCAATTTCATAATCTTCATCAATTTTCAGGGCTTGGGAAATCGGGATTTGCAGGTTTTCATCTTCTACTTCATCATCCTCTACGACTTCCCTGTTCCTCCAAATTTCAAAATCTCCCTTATCAATATTTATGATAATGTCAAAATTTTCATCAGTATTGAACATTTTTTTCAGCATGCCCCGAAATATATCTTCAAGAACATTCATCATGGTTGCCCTGTCAATGTTCTTGAGCTCTTTAAATTCAGAAAATGTTTCAATTAAATTTAAGTTTTCCATTTTTTTTTCATTAAAAACTTATTATCAGCTTGGTTGAAATGATGTTGCCAAAATTTATCGTTACTATATCATTGGCTTCTTTTTTTCCTTGCTTTTGATTTGGTTTAATTTTTATCTGTTCATTGTCACATTCAAATAATGTACCATCTATTTGTTTACCGTCTTGGGTCTTTACGCTCACCTTTCGACCTATATTCTTTTCATACTGTTCATAAACCTTAAACGGTTCATTGGCACCGGGTGAAGAGACCTGCAATTCATAATTGTCAATTTCCGGGATTTGTTTTCGTATTTCCCTGGTCAAAGAGACACAATCGTCAATGCCAATGCCTTTTATACTATCTGCAAATATAAATATCTTATCCTTAGGATTCGCATGAACGGACACGGTAAAAAAACTGTTTTTACGCAGCAACGCTGTAATTTTGTTTTCTATTTCTTTTTCCTTCACAAAGCCACATTTAAAGCTATCATAATAAAACAGGGGACAAATAACAAGTCCCCTGCAATAATGAATACCCATTTCAAAGTGCAAAAGTAAAAGTTTATTTTGAAATTTAAAAATTATTTATAAATCAATTATTTAAAAATTTTTATGTGTTTCTTCATATTAAATAATAATTATTTATCTTTATTATTTTTTAAGGGAAATATATTTATATGCATGCGCAATGAAAAATGGATTCATAAAGATCTTTTAAAATTAACGTGATTTTTATGGTAATTTTAGTTTTTTTGTAAATAATTGGGAGACAAAAAATATTTCTTTTGCTCAATGAAAAAATTTGAATGATATTATAAAAACAGCGAACTTTTATACAATTATTTTGATTATTGGTTAGTGATTCTAAGAAAACGTCAATAACTGCGTTATGCTTGCCATAAGCACCAGTCATTTGCGATGAGTAAACTCCTGGCATTTAAGGCTCGCAGCCTTGTTCGTGACGCCTTCTTAGAACCACTTTAGAATAATTACTTAGTTTTCTTAGGGCCACTAGTGAGGAAATAATTTGAAAATTTAATTGCAGACGTGAAAATTCAGATAAAAGGTACGGATCGGACTCCTTATGTTTTTTTTAATGAGGGTTTAATTGAAATTAAAGGCAGATCCATTCTGGAAGATGCTTCTCCGTTTTATAAACCGCTCATAGAATGGTTGCAGGGATATATCAAACATCCGGTTGAATTTACGCAAATTAACTTCAGAATAGAATATTCCAACAGCAATTCCAATAAGTTCATTTTTAAAATCATTTTTTTGCTTGAAGAATGCTATCTCAATGGACATGATATGAAAGTGAGCTGGTATCATGAAAAGGATGACGATTCGGTTCGTGACCTTGGACTGGATTTTCAATCACTGACCAAATTGCCATTTGAACTGGTTGTTATTTAGTGACCATTAGAAAACTCATTTAAAATTATTACACTTAAAATGCATTTTTACGCAATTATTTTAATTTTGTGCCCTTTAAATTAAAAACCTGCTGATAATTAGATGAATACTAATGAGAAGGGTAAAAGAAAGATTTTTAATGATCCGGTATATGGCTTTATAAGCATTTCATCGGATTTGCATTATAAGCTTATCGAACATCAATATTTTCAGCGATTAAGACGCATTCGCCAGCTTGGAATGAGCAATCTGGTGTATCCCGGAACCAATCATACAAGGTTTCAGCATGCCCTGGGTGCTGCACACCTGATGGAATCGGCATTGAATGTGGTGGAACTGAAAGGAAACGAGGTTACCAGACAGGAAAGGGAAGCTGCCATAGCCGCCATATTGCTGCATGATATCGGTCACGGTCCATACTCTCATACCCTGGAAAGTTCCCTTATCAAAGGGCTCATACATGAAGACATATCCCTGGCATTTATGGAAGTAATGAATGATGAACTGGCAGGGGAACTGGATTTGGCCATAGAAATTTTTAAAGGCAATTATCATAAAAAATACCTGCATCAGTTGGTCAGTGGTCAGCTGGATATGGACAGGCTGGATTATCTAAAACGTGACAGTTTTTTCAGCGGTGTGTATGAGGGAGCCATTGGTTCAGACAGAATTATAAAAATGCTTGATATCAGAAACGATGAACTGGTGGTGGAATCGAAAGGCATATATTCCATAGAAAAATTTTTAATAGCCCGAAGATTGATGTACTGGCAGGTTTATTTACACAAAACCGTTATTGGCGCAGAATTTTTGTTATTAAAGATCCTCACCAGGGTAAAAGAACTTATTACAGCAAATCATAATGTTCCGGCCACGCCGTTTTTCGAACATTTCTTAAAAAATGATATTACCAGGGATGAGCTATTGAAAGATCGTGAAAATCGCAGAAGGATCATCAATGATTTTGCCAGGCTGGATGACAGTGATGTGATGGTAACCCTCAAAATGTGGATGAATCATCGGGATAAGCTATTGGCATTGCTTGTTGGTAAATTTATCAACAGGGAATTATTTAAAATTGAAATAAGCAACACCCCTTTTGAAGAAGAAAAAGTGGAAAGCATTAAGGAGGTTGTTAAAAAACACTATGGTTTTATAAATCATGATATTAATTATTTGGTGTTTACAGGTTCCATATCAAACAATTTATTTAGTCCTGTTCATGATAAAATCAAAATATTATATAAAAACGAAGATATCGAAGAGATTGATAAGGCATCGGATATGCTCTATTTAAAAGATATATCAAAAGAGGTGACTAAATACTTTCTATGTTATCCAAAAGAATGTATTTGGTAAAAAGTAAAAAAAAGTATTAGATTTACAACAAATTATTATTAGATGGAATTATCGGCAAAAGAAATTTGCGAAATGTTAAACGGAGAGCTCACGGGGGATCCATCTGTTAAAGTTAGCAATGTTTCAAGGATTGATGATGGCAAACAAGGTACACTCTCATTTCTGGCAAATCCAAAATATGCCAGGCATATTTATGAAACGGAGGCATCGATTGTCATTGTAAATAAGGATTTTGAACCTGACAAGGAACTCCATTGCACCTTGATAAAAGTAGCGGATCCCTACCAGGCATTTGCTCATTTGCTCGAGATGAAGAATAAAATGGAATTACCCACCGGTGGGGTTGAGCCGGAATCTTATGTGAGTGAAAAGGCCAAATTGGGCGATGATATATATGTGGGGCGATTTTCAATTGTTGAAGGACATACTTCCATAGGAAACAATGTGAAAATTTATCCCCAGGTTTTTATAGGGAAGGATGTTATTATTGGTGAGAATACCATCATTTTCCCGGGTGTTAAAATATATAGCAATTGTTTTATCGGAAGGAATTGTGTGATCCATTCCGGTGCCATCATTGGTTCGGACGGTTTTGGCTTTGCACCCAATTCAAGCAATGGTGAATATAAGAAAATACCCCAGGTCGGAAATGTTATCATTGAAGATAATGTTGAAATCGGGGCAAATACTACAATAGACAGGGCAACCATGGGTTCCACAATTATCCGGGAAGGGGTAAAGCTGGATAACTTAATCCAGATTGCCCACAATGTGGAGATTGGAGAGAATTCGGTACTGGCCGCTCAGGTCGGTATTGCCGGTTCATCAAAGATTGGAAAGGAATGCATGGTGGGTGGACAAGTAGGTATCAGCGGACACCTCAAAATTGCGGATAATGTTAAAATTGGTGCCCAGGCAGGGATAGCCTCCAGCATAAACACCCCTGGCGAAACTGTAATTGGCTCTCCTTCATTTAATTATACCAAGTATCATAAGTCATATGTTTATTTCAGAAAGCTTCCTGAACTCAATGCTCAAATTGAAAACCTTGAAAAGGAATTGATCGAAATCAAAAAAAAATTAAATGGTTAATATTGAGTAAGATGGCATTATAACAACTTTAATTTTCCTTTTTTTGCAAATTGCGACTTTTTGATATAGTTTTGGGCTTTCTTGAAATGAACGATTTTTGTCATGATTAATAATCAAATAACACTCAAAGAAGCAGTTACCTTTGAGGGAACCGGACTTCATACGGGTCAGCATAATAAGGTCACCATTCATCCGGCTCCTGAAAATACTGGATATATTTTTAAAAGGGTTGATCTGGAAGAAACCCCCACAGTAAAGGCTTTGGCTGACAATGTGGTAAGTACTTCAAGGGGGACCACCATTCAGGAAAATAATACCCGGATTGCTACCGTTGAACATGTGTTGGCTGCATTATATGGATTAGGAATTGATAATGCAGTGATTGAAATAGACGGGGAGGAATTGCCCATCCTTGACGGAAGTTCGAAGTATTATGCCGAATCCATCGTAAAAACCGGCACGGTGGAACAAGATGAGCCCAAAGATTATTACGAAATCAAAGAAAAGATTTCTTATAAAGATGAGAATAATGGCATTGAACTGATTGCCTATCCTGATGAAAAATTCACGATTAATGTTTTAATTGACTATAATTCAAGAGTGATTGGCAATCAATATGCCAAACTGGCGGATCTTTATAATTTTCAAAAGGAGATAGCGGCATGCCGGACTTTCGTGTTTTTTCATGAATTGGAACACCTCTATAAACATGAGCTCATAAAAGGGGGTGACCTGGAGAATGCCATTGTCATTATGGAAAATGAGGTCCCCCAGAAGGAACTGGACAGGATGGCTGATCTATTTAACAAACCGCGTGTAAAGGTGAAACCCAATGGCATCCTCAACAATGTAGACCTGCATTTTGCCAATGAACCTGCCCGTCACAAATTGTTGGATGTTATAGGAGACATATCACTGGTAGGGCAGCCTTTAAAAGGAAGGTTTTATGTGACCAAACCCGGCCATCAGGCCAACACCGAATTTGCAAAAAAAATCATTTCAAGGATAAAAAAGGAGAAACAAAAAGCCTCCATCCCGAAAGTGGATGTTAACAAAGCACCTGCCATTAATATCAATCAAATTCAGCAGATTTTGCCCCACAGGCCTCCTTTTCTGTTAATTGACAAAATCATTGAATTGAATGAAAACAAGGTCATAGGACTCAAAAATGTGACCATGAACGAAGGCTTTTTTGTGGGGCACTTTCCTGAAGAACCCATAATGCCTGGGGTATTGCAGGTTGAGGCCATGGCACAGGTAGGCGGGATATTGGTATTGAATACCGTACCGGATCCCCAGAATTATCTTACCTATTTTCTGAAAATAGAACAGGTAAAATTTAAAAGAAAAGTGGTCCCCGGAGATACCATCATACTTGATTTACAACTTAATGAACCTATTCGCAGGGGCATTGCCACCATGTCAGGAAAAGGTTATGTCGGGGAAAATGTTGTATTGGAAGGTGAAATGATGGCTCAAATAGTAAAAGTTAAAAAATCTTAAATAATGAACCAACCTTTATCTTACGTACACCCGGAAGCCAAGATTGCCGAAAATGTGGTGATTGAACCTTTCGTCAATATTGCCAAAAATGTGATAATCGGCGAAGGGACATGGATTGGCTCTAATGTTTCCATCATGGAAGGTGCAAGAATTGGCAAAAATTGTCGGATTTTCCCCGGTGCTGTAATATCAGCCATTCCTCAGGATCTGAAATTCCAAGGAGAAGATACAACAGTCGAAATAGGCGATAGCACCACCATCAGGGAATTTGTAACGGTTAATCGTGGAACCAAGTCCACCGGCTCCACGAAGATCGGCAACCATTGCCTTCTAATGGCCTATGTCCATGTAGCACATGATTGTTATATCGGAAATCATGTCATACTGGTCAATTCAGTGGCCCTGGCGGGAGAAGTTCATATCCATGACTGGGCCATCATCAGCGGACTGTCAGCCATACATCAATTTGTTCATGTGGGTGCCCATACCATGATTTCCGGTGGGTCTTTGGTTAGAAAAGATGTACCGCCTTTTATTAAGGCCGGCCGTGAACCATTATCCTATATTGGGGTCAATTCAATTGGTCTCCGCCGCAGGGGGATTGAAAACGGCCAAATAACTGAGATACAGGACATTTACCGTTATATTTATCAGCAAGATATGAATATCACCCAGGCCCTGGAATATATTGAAGCAGAATTCCCCGCTTCCAAGGAACGGGATGAGATTATACTTTTCATCAAGAACTCAAACAGGGGCATCATCAGGGGATATTCCCAGGAAGATATTGCCAGGGATGAAGAATAAGCATGCCTTTTTGGTTAAAGACTTGCTGGCTTATTTTTATTATGTTTTCAGTTCTAATACCGATTGTTCCAATTCTGTTGCCTGTGGTCTTGCTGGCTATCTTTTTTATGTTCTCAGTTCAATTTTATTTCCGTCTTCTGTAACAATATAATGTCCTTCTTCCCGTTCCGCCATATGCCCGATGATGGATATTTCAGGGATGTTTTTCATTGACTCGTAATGTGATAGCGGTATGGTAAATAGTAATTCATAATCATCACCTCCGTTAAGGGCTGCTATCAAAGGTTCATAATTGATTTCTCCGGCAAATTTTATGGTATTGGGGTGGATGGGCAATTTATCCTTGTATATTAAACAGCCTGTATTTGAATGATGACATAGCCGCAACAAATCCGGGGTAATGCCATCTGACAGATCAGTCATGGAAGTGATGTTGATTGCTGATTGGTTGATAAATGCAATGATATCTTTTCTGGCTTCGGGTTTCAACTGCCGCTCCAGTATATATTCATAACCTTGCAGCTGGGGCTGCTCATCCGGGTTCGATTCGAAAACCTTTTTTTCTCTTTCCAGAAGCTGAAGGCCCATATAAGCGGCACCCACATCACCGCTAACACAAATTAAATCATTATTCCGGGCGCCGTTCCGGTAAACAATTTGTTTCTTGTTGACGGTTCCCGCAGCCGTAATACTAATATGCATCCCAGTCATAGAGGTGGATGTATCTCCGCCAACCAAGTCAAGCTGATATTTATGACAGGCCAGATGTATCCCTTCGTATAATTCCTCCAGGGCTTTCAATGTGAATTTGGAAGAAAAGGCCAAATCAACAGAGATTTGCTTGGCCGACCCATTCATGGCGTATATGCCAGATATTACAGCGACCACAATCTTATAGCCCAAATGCTTCAGCGGAAAATAGATGAGGTTAAAATCAACTCCTTCGGTAAACAGTTCAGAAGATATCAGTAAATATTCATTTTCATTTTTTTCAATCACAGCAGCATCATCACCTATTCCTTTAATGCTGCTGCTATTGATAAGTTTTGTGTTGCTTGTCAAATGGCTTATTAATCCACCTTCACCAAGATCATCTATGCTTTTATCTTTCTGTTCTGCCATAACATGATTGTTTGAAGCAAAAATAGAAATAAAAATATAAAATGAGGGGGCTTCTTAGAACCACTAATTTACCCGCCACTTAGGGTTTGATGCAAAATAAACGAAGTAATTTTGTTCTTTGCCAAGGCGCAAAAGCTGCGAATAGCATTGACTATTTAAGGCTTTTTGCAACGCAGGCAAGGGACAAAAGAACAAGTTTAAATGTACAGGTTATTTCGTTTCAAACCCTAAAATATTTTAGAAAAAGCATTGTTCAGGTCGGTCTTAATGTCATCCACATGTTCAATTCCGACTGACAGCCGGATGGAATCAGGCAATACCCCTGCAGAGATTTGCTCTTCATCAGTCAGCTGTTGATGCGTTGTTGAAGCAGGATGAATAATGAGGGTTTTTGCATCCCCCACATTGGCCAGATGACTGATTAGTTCAACATGATTGACAAATGCTGCGGCTTTTTCCTTTCCACCTTTCAGCCGAAAAGAAAGTACACCGCCAAATCCGTTTTTCAGGTACTTTTTGGCATTCTCATGATGGGGATTATCCTCCAGTCCCGGATATTTTACTTCAATCACTTCCTCTTTGTCCTTTAGCCATTTTGCTATTTCGAGGGCATTGTCAGCGGTTCGCTGAACCCTCAGGGCAAGGGTTTCCACGCCCTGGATAAGCTGAAAGGCGTTGAATGGGCTCAGGGCCGGACCGTAATCCCTTAATCCTTCCACCCTGGCCCTGATAATAAATGCGATATTGGGCATGCCCAGGGGATTGTTTTCCCCAAATACCTCCCAGAATTTGATTCCGTGATAACCCTCGGAAGGTTCAGTAAACTGCGGAAATTTTCCGTTGCCCCAGTTGAATTTTCCTGAATCTACGATAACACCCCCGATACTGGTGCCATGTCCGCCTATCCATTTGGTGGCCGACTGTACCACAATGTCAGCACCATGATCAATGGGCCTGCACAAATAACCGGCGGCTCCGAATGTGTTGTCCACGACCAGCGGAATATCATATTTTTTGGCCAGTTTGGAAAAACCCTCAAAATCAGGCACATTGTATTCAGGATTGCCTATGGTTTCTACATATATGGCTTTGGTGTTTTCATCTATTCTTTTTTCAAAATCTTCAGGATTATGACTGTCCACAAACCTTACTTCAATACCAAGTCTTTTAAAGGATACCTTAAACTGGTTGTAGGTTCCGCCATAGAGATAGGATGTGCTGACAAAGTTTTGACCGGATTCAATAATGTTGGAAAGGGCAATAAACTGTGCAGCCTGTCCGGAAGATACCGCCAATGCAGCTACGCCGCCTTCAAGGGCCGCAATACGTTTTTCAAAAACATCGGTGGTCGGATTCATGATCCTTGTGTAAATGTTTCCAAACTCTTTTAAAGCAAATAAGTTGGCTCCATGTTCATGATCCTTGAACACATAAGATGTGGTCTGATAAATGGGCACGGCCCGGGAATGGGTGTCGCTGTCTGGTTGATGTCCGGCGTGCAATTGTAATGTCTCAAATTTGAAATTCTTCTCTTCCATGATTTTAATTTTAATGGTTTAATAATTAATAATTATGTTGTTTATAGCAAAAATGCCTTTTTTAAAAACCAAATAATTAGTGGCTTTTTATGGTGCAAAAAATTTACCCAAGGGATTTTCAAATTTAAATAAATCTTTATGATTCAATTAATTTATATTTCCCTAATGGGCGGGAATTAGCACCTTATCAGAAAGCCTGATGGTTGCTAGAGGTTCTTCGAGCCCGTTCTCTACCCTCTTCTGTATAAATTAATCACCGAGATGTATTGAACAAATCAGGAATTAATTTGTGCTACAAATATAGAAATATAATTTAAAATAAAAAACATATTAATATCTTTATATACCAATATACTTTGGTACTAACTTTGCTATCTAAATAAAAAAGATTTACTATTTTTGCTGTTTATTTAGAATTGTTCTAAATAACGGCCATGGACGGGGTCGTTTTCTAAATAGAGGCACTAAGAAAACTAACAAATTATTCTAAAGTGGTTTTAAGAAGGCGTCA
>CAYFUP010000049.1:0-18783 GCA_964346235.1 uncultured Bacteroidales bacterium
AAAACGAAATAGTAAAAATCCAAATTATAATTAACAAATAACTATAATTCAATTATTTATAATTATAAAATTGAAAAAAATTAATTTTTAATCCAATGTTAAATTATTTGACTTTTAGTATATTTGTTTTATTAAAGTAGTTATTCAAATGCTTTAAGTTTCTTGAAAAACCCATCCAGGATAATTTTAAATCTTAAACGCAAAAGCTATGAAACAATATTTCAAAAAAGTGAAATGCAAAAAGGTTGGAATGGCATTATTGATGATGCTTGTTCCAATCCTGTCACTTCAAGCACAGCTTAATATTACAGGCAGCATTGTCTCATCCGAAGAGGATGAACCATTGATTGGCGTGACCGTGACCGTTCAGGGCACCACAACCGGAACAATTACGGATGCAGACGGTAACTATTCCATTACCGCTGAAAGTGATGATATTCTTGTTTTTTCCTATGTGGGTTATAAGACCCAGGAAATACCGGTAAATGGCCGCACCAACATCAATGTGGTCATGGAGCCTGATGTACTGGGCATGGAAGAAGTGGTGGTCGTTGGTTATGGTACGCAGCGTACAAAAGACCTGACCTCGGCTATTGCCACAGTAAACACAGACGACATTGTGAAAACACCTGCCTCACAGGCGATGCAAGCCCTACAGGGTAAGATGGCCGGAGTTCAGATTGTAAACAGTGGCGCACCCGGTTCAAGTCCCACTGTCCGAATCCGCGGTATTGGTTCTCTTCCGGGATACGGAGACTCTAACCCGCTTTATGTAGTGGACGGAATGTTTTATGAGAACATTGATTTTCTCAATACGTCCGACATTCAGTCCATCTCAGTACTGAAGGATGCTTCAGCAGCCGCCATATACGGAGTAAGGGCGGCCAATGGCGTAGTACTCATAGAAACCAAATCCGGAAGCTATAACCAGGAACCGGAAGTTGAATACACCGGATATTACGGATTTCAGCGGGCACAAAACGTTTTGGAAATGGCCAATACCAAGCAATTCTATAGGTATGTTGATGAAACCGGAGCTTCTGCCGATATGACATTTATCGAAAATGCCATCGATCGTTACGGAGCAAACCCAAACAATCCTGAACTGCCTTCACCCGATACTGATTGGTACGATGAAGTACTGCAACTCGGTCCGATTCAAAATCACTCGCTCAATGTGACCGGTGGTTCTCAGCGCGCCAAGTATTCCGTGGGAGCCAGCTATTTCAGTCAGGAAGGATTGCTTAAAGAAATTAAAAATGAATATGAGCGGATGAACTTCAGGACAAAAGTGGATTTTAATGCGAGTGACCGCCTGACTTTCGGAGGAAATGTAAACCTGAGTAATTCGGTTCAGTATAATGCGCCTGATGCAGTTTGGTTTAATACTTATTTTGCTGTCCCGGTTATGCCGGTCTATGATGAAGAAAACATGTCATCCGCAGCCTCACCGATTCCCATTGCCAATGCACAAAACCTGGGATACCGGGGAACTCAAAATCCGTTTTTCATCCTTAATTATAACAACGACCGGGATAAAGAAGGCGATATTCTGGGTAATTTCTATTTCGATTACGATATCCTCCCGGAACGTTTATCATTCAAAATGACCTATAATTATAATTACGGTACCCTGAACCGGAGAAATATCGATTTTGCACACAATACCGGACAGGAAGCCAGAAATAACGCTTTATACCGGCGCAACGTCACCACCTTTAACCAAATCTGGGATAATATATTGACTTACGAACAATCATTTGGAAATCATGATATCACCCTCATGGGGGGATACTCCTACAGGTCGGAAACCATGGAGGGCGTATTTGCCAGGGCTGCTGAAATTGACGGACTTAACCGGGAAGATGAAGAATTATGGTTTATCAGTGGAGCAGGTGGCGGCGCAGCCGGCCAGATTGATGAAGGCCAGACCGGAGATGTAGGAGGAAGCATATATGGGGCCTCTTACCTGAGCAGGCTGTCATATAATTATGACGACCGATATCTGTTATATGGGACTTACAGAAGGGATGGCACCAACAAATTCCAGGCCAAATGGGGGAATTTCTTTACCCTCGGAGCAGGTTGGGTGATTTCCAGCGAATCATTTTTTGATGTTAACTTTGTCGATTTTTTAAAGATTCGTGGCAGCTGGGGAGAATTGGGCAACGACGCCGTCCGGCCTGCAGTGGGACAACCCACCCGGCAAAGCATTTTCTTTGCCCTCGATGATATCAGGAATCAGGGAATCACCCTGGACTATGCCTATGATAAAGTAACCAAATGGGAAACTGTGGTGGAGTCCAACATCGGAATAACTAGCCGCTTTTTAAATGGCCGCCTCTCTTTCGAAGGAGACTACTATGTAAGAGAAACCAGGGATGCCGTGACTGAATTGCTGGTACCCGGACAAAGGACCATCATTCGCAGAAGTCTGGCAAGTCTAAAAAACAGCGGATTAGAACTTGTTCTGGAATGGTCGGATGATATTACAGATAAACTTTCCTATTCATTTAGCGGAAACATGGCCACATTGGAAAACGAAGTGCTGGATCTGGGCCCCGGACCCGGTTACCTGGATGCAGGATCTGCGGAATTCCGCCAGCGCTCCATTGAAGGAAATACCGTTGAAGCATATTTTGGTTATGAAGTGGAAGGGATCTTCCAGAGTGAACAACAAATAGAAAACAGCGGCTATACAGATGAATTTATATCTAATAACCGGATAGAACCCGGGGATTTTCATTTCAAAGATCAAAACAATGATGGATTCGTCAATGCGGAAGACAGGGTGGTTCTCGGTTCCTACCTGCCTGACCTAACCTACGGGATGTCCCTCAATATCACCTATGGAAATTTCAACCTTTCATCCAACATACAGGGACAAACCGGTTATCAGATCCTGAATCGCAAAAGAGGAGAAATCATCTGGTCCAGCGATCCCAACATTGATGCCGAACTGGCAGAAAACTTGTGGCGGGGCAAAGGAACCTCAAACAAATACCCATCCGCCGCTGGTTTAAGAAAAGGATATAATCAGCAAATGAGCGAATATTACCTGGAAGATGGTTCTTATTTCAGGATTCAAAACGTACGTTTATCCTATACTGTGGCCGACAAGATGCTTTTCGGTATAGAAATGCCGCAAACCACTTTTAATATCACTGCCGAACGTCCGGTAACCATTTTTGATTACAACGGATTTAATCCGGAAGTTCCGGATGGATATGACAGGCAGACCTATCCGGTACCAGCCGTTTATACCGCAGGATTAACCATGAATTTTTAAAACATAACCAAAAATATTTTAGTGATGAAAATAAAACAATTAACAGGAAAAGTCATAATAATCGGGCTCTTATTGTTTGCTGCCCTTTCATGTGACAAACAGCTGGATGAGCCCCTGGATCAGCAATTTGTGGCAGAGGAAATTGATTATACCAAAACCGCAGATATGGAGCTGGTCTTAAAAGGTGCATACGGACAATTCTATTGGTTGCAATGGGAAACCTTCCCTGTGATAGGAGTCAGGGGAGATGATGTAAATGCAGCCGGAGACCAGGCTCCCCTTTGGGAAATAGAGGAATTCAGGTATGACGAGAATGCCTGGATATTCAATTCCATTTGGTTAAATCTCTATGGGGATATTTTTACCTTCAATGCTGCCATGGATGAGGTACTAAAATACAAGGAAAATCTTGATAATCCAGCCATGGCTGATGAATATATTGCTGAAATCAAGGTGATGAAAGGATTTGAAATGCTGCAAATGGTCCGTATCTGGGGAAGCATTTTTATACCGGGAACACCACTAGCCACTGAGCTCTATGATTTGGAGCTCTCCTCCCCGGAAAAAACCCTGAAATACATTTCAAACCTGATGGATGAGGCCATACCGCTTTTGCCTGCGGTTCATCCAAATGAAAGAACAGACTTCCCAGGTGGAATGACTCGATACACAGCACTTGCCGTTAAAGCCCTGGCCAACCTTGAACTGAAAAACTGGCAGGAAGCGGCCAATGCCGCCGCTGAAATCATCAATTCCGGACTCTTTTCTCTGGAAACGGATTATTACAACCTGTTTAAAACCTACGGCAAACTCAACGATGAGAACATCCTGGAACTTCAATATTCGGATTATGGAGAAGGCTCAGGGGAAATGAATTACTACCTTCATGCCTTTTTCGGTCCCCAGGGCTGGAAACCCGAAGTACCAGGCATCAGTGGCGGATGGGGATTCTGGGAACCCACCCATAAATATATCAAATTCATGCTCGACCGGGGGGAGGAAAAAAGGCTGGAAACCTCTGTGCTCTTTACCCAGGCAGGCATGGAAAAACTTGAAAACGATCCGGCATATGACCCGCTTCCGGAGTGGATTTCACACATTACCCCGGATGGGGATACCATTAAAGACTATGCCAGGGCTGATTTTGCCAGCGGAAAACATTATTTGCCATCGGATGAATTCACCCCTGGCAGAACCCGGTACGGCACTGATAAAAATTTCATCTGCATCCGGTATTCCGAAATTTTGTTATCTTATGCCGAAGCCCTGACGCAGGGCGCCACCCCTAATGCCATTACTGCCGTTGACGCGATAAATTTGGTCCGTACCCGGGCTGGACTGGATCCTCTCAGCAATGTTACCCTGGACGATGTCATCGATGAAAAATATGCTGAGCTCGCTATGGAATGGGGCATACGTTTTTATGACCTGGTCAGGCATGATCGAACCGATGAACTGGATCATGGCGAAGGAACATACAAACCCCAGGAAGACCGTTATATACCCTACCCGCTGCAGCAGCAGGATCTGTTGCCTCAGTTGAGGGAGGAAGAATAATGGTTCTCTTGAACAGGCAAACATGAATTTAAATGTACCTTTTTAATAATAAAATATTGAGACCCGTGCGCATCCATTTATTGATTCTAATCCATTTAACGGTATATGTTTCCTGTGCTGAAAATCCTGCCGGAAATAACTCAGGAAATCTGCATTTATTAACCCTGAGGGTTGGTGCCTATGACCTTTTATCGCAAGATGTATATGAGGTTCCCGTTTATAACAGGATATTACTCACGTTTAGCTGTCCGGTGGATACGGCTGGAATAAAAGAAAAAATCAGCCTTTCTCAGAACAATGATCCCATTTCTTTTAAGATTGAAGCTTTCGATAATGAACAAAACATCTCCCTGACATTAGAAAAACCTCTCCGGGAAGGAAAAGCATATCGCATCATTCTCTCAGGCGAAATCAATGGGGTCTGCAATCATTTTAATGGATTCGAGCAGGAATTTCACACCCGTGTCCTTGAATTACCGCTTGAAATCATATCAGTCCGTTCAGATACCAATGTTGTCGATCCCAGGTTAGACCGGTTGCATGGACTCTCCATTCAGCCGGACATTGAAGTTAGATTCTCGGAAAAAGTGTCAATTGATAGCTTTCGTCAGGCTGTTTCCTTTACCGGACCTTTAACTGCTCCGCAGTTTTCTGTTGCCCAATTGGATTCTTCAGGATTCCGCCTGGATTTTCCCCGGAAATTAGAAGGACATAGAAAATATCAGTTGATCATTTCGGAGAATCTGGTTTCTGAAAAAGGAAATGCTTTTCAAGGCATTGCCTATGATGTTTATACCAATGGAGATACCACCCGTAAATTTCCTGAAATCAGCGATGAGGCCTTGCTTACCAAAATTCAACGGCAAACCTTTACCTATTTTTGGGATTTCGGGCATCCTGTCAGCGGACTGGCCCGGGAAAGAAACACATCCGGAGAAACAGTCACAAGCGGAGGCTCCGGTTTTGCCATAATGGCCATCATAGTGGGGATTGAACGGGGTTTTATTACCCGCAGCGAGGGAATTAAACGCATGAATAAAATGGTTAATTTCCTGAAAAATGCAGACCGGTTCCATGGAGCCTGGTCGCATTGGCTTAACGGAACCTCCGGCAAGGTTATTCCATTCAGCCAATACGATGATGGCGGGGATTTGGTAGAAACTTCTTTTTTAATCCAGGGTTTGCTCACATTCAGGCAATACCTTGATTCCACCCTTGCCCAGGAAAAAACCTTAATGGATAAGATCAATCAATTATGGCATGGAATGGAATGGGACTGGTACACCCGGAACGGAGAAAATGTCCTTTACTGGCACTGGTCACCCAATTATGGCTGGGAAAAAAATCACCAAATAAGGGGATACCACGAGGCCCTCATCACATATATTTGCGCAGCCTCTTCACCCACCCATGGCATTGAAGCCGAAGTCTATCATCAAGGATGGGCAAGAAGAGGAGGCATCATCAATGGCAACAGGTACTACGGATATGAATTACCCCTTGGCAATCAAGCGTATGGGGGACCTTTATTTTTTGAACATTACACTTATTTGGGCATTGACCCCAGACATTTATCCGATAGTTATGCGGATTATTGGAAACAGGGAGTTCACCATACCCTGATAAACCGGGCTCATTGCATCAATAATCCCAATCATTACATCGGTTATAACGAAAATTGCTGGGGATTAACCGCAAGCGACGGAAATAACGGTTACAGCGCCCATTCACCGGCGAACGACCGGGGGGTCATAACCCCAACAGCCGCTATATCTTCCATTGCCTATACACCGGAGGAATCCATGGATGCCATCCATCATTTCTATTACATCCTGGGTGATAAACTCTGGGGTGATTATGGATTTTATGATGCTTTTAATCTAACAGCGGACTGGTGGGCGCATTCCTATTTAGCCATTGACCAGGGGCCCATTGTTGGCATGATAGAGAATTACCGCACCGGATTGTTGTGGAAATTATTCATGTCAGCGCCCGAAATTCAAAACGGATTAACCAAGCTGGGATTTTCATGGAATGCCAGTCAATAAAGATTCAGGCAGAATGATTGTATTTAGAAATTTAATTAAAATAATGAAAATTAAGTATTAAAAATCACTTTAATATAATACAAAGTATTCTTATAAGCATTAAACAATAGATTCTATTCACTAAAAACCTATGATATGTATAAACTACAATTTATCCTGCTGCTTTTATTATTGTCATTATTTGCCTGTCAGCAACCAGCATCAGAAGATGTACAGGCGCAACAATATATTGACTCCCTGATCCGGGAAATGACCCTGGAAGAAAAAGTGGGTCAGTTAACCCTTTTTACCAGTGGTTGGTCAAAAACCGGTCCGGCCATGCGCGACAGCTACCTGGAAGACATCAAGGCAGGCAAATGCGGCAATGTATTCAATGCCCGTACTGCCGAATTCAACCGTAAACTTCAGAGGATGGCCGTTGAAGAAACCAGGCTTGGCATTCCACTGCTTTTTGGTCTGGATGTCATCCATGGCTACACGACCATTTTTCCCATTCCACTTGCTGAGGCATGCACCTGGGATACAAAGCTTATAGAAGAATCAGCCCGGTTGTCAGCACTGGAAGCTACTGCTGGAGGCATCAACTGGACGTTCAACCCCATGGTCGATATTTGCCGGGATCCCAGATGGGGAAGAATTGCCGAAGGATCCGGAGAAGACCCTTACCTGGGCAGTGAGATTGCCGGGGCCAAAGTCAGGGGTTACCAGGGTTCTTCCCTAAGCGACCATGTAACCATGGCAGGCTGCGTGAAACATTTTGCTGCCTATGGAGCCCCACAGGCAGGCAGGGATTATCATACGGTGGACATGTCCGACCGGGTGTTGCGTCAGGTCTTTTTGCCCCCTTACAAGGCAGCCGTGGAAGCAGGTGTGGCTTCCATCATGACTGCCTTCAATGAGATTCATGGTATTCCGGCTACGGGCAGCCATTACCTCTTTAATGAAATCCTTAGAAAGGAATGGGGATTTGATGGCATGGTGGTCACCGATTATACCTCCATCAATGAAATGATCCCCCACGGGTACGCCAGGGATGAGAAACATGCTGCCAAACTGGCCATCAAGGCAGGCATCGACATGGATATGCAGGGGGCAGTGTTTTATGAGCACCTGTCCGATTTGGTAGAAGAAGGGAAAGTCAGCGAAGAAAACATCAACCAATCGGTTCGAAATGTCCTGAAGATGAAGCATGATTTGGGTCTCTTTGAGGACCCTTACAGGTATTTTGATGAACAAAGGGAACAGGAAACCCTTTTTTCTGATGAAATCATGGCACACGCTCTTGAGTCTGCCAAAAGGTCCATCGTGCTTTTAAAAAATGAAGAATACCAGGGAAAAAAACTGTTGCCCATGCCCTCTGCCCCGAAACGGATAGCTGTGATTGGTCCATTGGGCGATGAACGTCGCGCTGTACTCGGAACATGGCATGCAGCGGGTGATCCTTCAAAAGTAACCACTGTCATAGACGGTTTGAAAAAAAGATACCCGAATGCCACCATCCGTTTTGCTGATGGAGCGGATTTTATTGGCCATGATAAAAGCGGATTCAATGAGGCAGTGAACCTGGCACGTACATCCGACCTTGTCATCCTCACGGTGGGGGAAAATGCCGCCCAAAGCGGCGAAGCTGGTAGTCGATCGCAAATCGACCTCCCCGGTCCTCAACCAGCGCTGGTAGAAGCAGTGGCAAAAACCGGCAAACCTTTAATAGCCGTGGTAATGGCCGGGCGACCGCTTACCATTACCTGGATGGAAGAAAATATCCCGGCCATTATCTATGCCTGGCATCTGGGAACCCGCACCGGCGATGCCATCGCTGAAGTAATATCCGGTGATTTTAACCCCTCGGGCAAATTGGTGGTCAGTTTTCCAAGGAATGTGGGACAGATTCCATTATTCTATTATGCTAAAAATACCGGAAGGCCCTTCAGTGAAGAAATCCGGTTCACCAGCAAATACCTTGATGTCCCCAATACTCCCCTTTATCCATTTGGGTATGGGTTAAGCTATACAATTTTCGATTATTCCGACATCACGCTAAACAAAACACAGATTTCATTCAATGATACCCTGATCGCTTCGGTCACCGTTACGAATACCGGTCAGTATAAAGGAGAAGAAATTGTGCAGTTATATACCAGGGATCTTGTCGGAAGTGTCACCCGTCCGGTTAAAGAATTAAAAGGGTTTAAAAAGGTCATCCTGGAACCTAATGAAGCCAAAATAGTAAAGTTTAAACTGACAGCCAAAGACCTGAAATTTTATAATGCCGATATGAAAAATGTGGCGGAACCCGGAGATTTTAAAATTTTCATTGGTCGAAACTCTACTGATGTGAAGGAATCAAATTTTGCCCTGGTGGAATAACCGTTCGGCTTATTGAAAACAACTAAATTAAAAAAATTACCTTAAATGTGATCCAATTTGGCAATTAATTCATCGGATAACCATCACATCATTATTAAACAGAACCATGATGTTCTTGAGGACAATGCCTCCTGCTAAAGTTGCTTTATTAGCAATATTATGCAGCTTATGTTTTAATCTGAACGCTCAGGAAGTCACCATAGGCTCCCTGCTGAAGGAAATGATTGCCAGGGAAAATCTGGCCATGTTTCCGGATCCTGCCTTTGAAACCAGGCAGTTTAGCAGTTACTACAGAAGGGCCAAAGAACACGGTGGAGAAAACTGGTATGCAAACCAGGACAGAACCAATTTCCTTCGAAAAGAAGTGACTGAGCATGGTTCGGAATGGGTCATGTTCGATAGTGATAAACCAGGCGCCATCGTCAGGTGGTGGATGACATTTGCTGGGAAAGGCGCTGGATAAAATCCCTTTTAACAAGAGCCTGGATATGAATATGGAACTCTGGCACTGGACAAAAACGAATGTAGGCTATGCCCTTGCTACTTTCTTTTATTTAAGACCTGAAGCAGAAGCATCGCAAGCGTTTGATCCGGAGCAGGCCAAAAAAGAAGTAAGGTTTGCCGAATCAGGGGATCAAGCCATTCCGGTAATGGTTAGCAACAGCATACAGGGAGAAAAGATGGAACCCGTGAGGATTGACAGAGGCAGGCTTTTTCCAAGGAGCTATGCCAACCGGGACTGGGAAGAAGATGCACACATGGTCTGGTGGAGCGCAGAAGACGGTGATGTAATAGCAATGCAGTTTAAAAGCCCTCAATGCGTTACCAACGCCAATCTTGAATTACAACTGACCCAATCCGCAAATTACGGGATCGTCACTTTATCAGTAAACAGAAGCAAGGAAGTCACTTTCGATAGGTATGCCCCCGAGATAAAGGAGGAGCAGCTAACCATGGAGGATGTTTCACTTAAAAAAGGGTGGAACCGGATAAAAGTGGAGGTTCAGGGAAAAAATCCTGAAGCCACTGATCATGTATTCGGACTGGATTGTCTGAAAGTAAAATAAAACGTAAAACCTATATAAATGACTAAAAATAAACACCTGAATTTGGCAACCATGCTAGGCTTCATGACATTGCTCGGCATGATGTATTCCTGCGGGAATAAACAAACAAAACCTGAAAGACCGAACATCATCTTCATTATGAGTGATGATCATGCTTATCAGGCCCTTAGTGCCTATGATGATAAGCTGATTCATACTCCGAATATTGACCGGATTGCGGAAGAGGGGATCCTCTTTACCAATGCCTCGGTCACCAATTCTATCTGTGCTCCATCGAGGGCTACCATTCTAACAGGAAAACACGCCCACATTCATGGAAAAATCGATAATGTTTTTCCTTTCGATACATCCAATGTAACATTCCCGCAAATCCTTCATGACAATGGATATCAAACAGCCATGTTCGGCAAACTCCATTTCGGCAATAATCCCGAAGGAATTGATGAGTTTAAAATCCTTCCCGGACAGGGGGACTATTACAATCCAAGTTTTATAACCAATAATCGGGATACCAATATTCAGGGGTACGTGACCGACATCATTACGGATTTAACCATTGACTGGTTTGAAAACCGCCGCAAAGCTAATAAACCCTTTATGTTATTCTATCTACATAAAGCGCCTCATCGTGAATGGATTCCTGCTCCCCGTCATTATAAGGAATTCACGAAACGTACCTTTCCGGAACCCAAAACCCTTTTCGACGATTATGAAGGCAGAGGAACTGCAGCCCGGGAAGCTGAAATGAACCTGCTGAAGCATATGACTATTTCTGCCGACAATAAGATTTATCCCGAAGTAGCAAAGGAAATGGGTGTAGAAGAAATGTCGGAATGGGGCTTCAGGGTGTTTAAAATGAAATATGATCGTTTTACCGAGGAACAAAAGGAACAATGGGATGAAGTATATGGACCCATCAATGAAGAATTTAAGAAGATATATCCAGCCATGGATGATTCAAGCTTTATGCGTTGGAAATATCAGCGGTACATGCAGGATTATCTGGCCTGCATTGCAGCGGTGGACGAAAATGTTGGCCGGTTAATGGAATACCTGAAAGAAAATGGTCTGAGTGAAAACACCATGGTGGTCTATACTTCCGATCAGGGATTCTATCTGGGCGAGCATGGCTGGTTCGATAAGCGTTTCATCTATGAAGAATCATTCAGAACGCCCTTGATGATAAAATGGCCTAAAAAGATTAAACCGGGTACCGTATCGGATGAGATGGTGCAAAACCTGGATTTTGCCCAAACCTTTCTGGATGCAGCCGGCATTGAAGCACCTGAAGATATGCAGGGTGAGAGCCTGATGCCATTGCTGGAAGGCAATACCGAAGAATGGACACGCGATGCGGTTTATTATCATTACTATGAATACCCTGGATTTCATATGGTAAAGCGTCATTATGGAATCGTTACCAAAGATTATAAAATGGCCCATTTTTATTATAACATTGATGAGTGGGAATTATACGACCGCGAAAAAGACCCGCTGGAGTTGAATAACGTTTATCATGATCCGGATTATAAGGATGTAGTGGAAGATCTTACCCGGCGACTTAAAGAACTGCGAGCCAAATATAAAGATTCCAAAGAATTGGATCAGCATTTTATTGAAAAATATAAAGAACGTGGAATCATCAAATAAACCAGATAATCAGTCAGAAGAAATAAATCATTTATATTTAATTATGCCTTGAGAATGTAAAAAATTTATTTCCATGATCCCATTCAAATAAGAATTATTCTCTAAACGAATTTAATATTATGTGATGATAAGAACCTTGCCTGTTTATTATGCCAAAGGATCCCTCTCCAATTTCTCAATTCTTCTTTTGGATGATTCAAGCATTAAAGCCAAGCAAAAGCTTTTGTGATGAAACCGGAAAAATACCACATTGGCTGGCGGAACCAATCATTTATATGAACCCCTTGAATAAAAAAATATTCCTTATTTCTTAATTCTTAATATATTTGTCAAATATCCATTAAAACCAAATTGATGCCATTTTCAAGTCAACATCAAATTAAAATTATATTCACATGACACAAAAACAAAGCATTATTATATTTTTTCTTTTATTGTCCTTCCTTAAGCCTATCAATGCCCAGCCTTCACAAAAAAATCTTGCTTATTCACCAATCAATTTGCATTTCGCACAGATCAATGCCCAGCCTTCACTCATCAGTGCAGACTCACCGGCATTCGTTTCGGATGCACCGGAAATTCCTGCAGGTTCATCAGTAAGATACTTTGATAATGTCTTTTCTGAAACGAAGCGCACCACAGAAATTTATTTTTCTAAAGAAAAGGAAGACTTAAAAGTGGACATTATTGAACCAGTTTATGATGAATCAAAAAAAAGACCATTGCTACTTTATGTGCACGGAGGCGGTTTTAAAGGAGGGAAACGGGATGCCAAACGGCATATCCATTTTTGTAGCGCAATGGCGCAAAAAGGATACGTTGCAGCTACCATGAGCTACACCCTGCTTATAAAAGAATCTTTTGGTTGTGATTGTCCCGCTCCAAAAAAAATTAACACTTTTCTTTTGACCGCCAATGATATTTCAAGGGCCGTAGCATTTTTTACCCATCATGCCAAAGAATACAGGATAGACACCAACCGGATTATACTGATTGGCGGCAGCGCAGGGGCAGAAGCAATCCTGCATGCTGCATATTGGAATAAAAGCCGGCGATTTCAGGACAAGCAAATATTATCCCATTCATTCCGGTATGCCGGGGTCATCTCCATGGCCGGAGCCATAACTTCGCTCCATATGATAACAGAAAAATCAGCCATTCCCACACAATTGTTTCACGGAACCTGCGACAACCTGGTTCCCTATGCTTCAGCTCCCCACCATTACTGTCCCGTTGAAAGTCCCGGTTACCTCCAGCTTTATGGTTCATATCCTATAGCGGAAAAATTAAGAAAACTCGGCAAACCTTATTATCTGGTTACCGGATGTAACGATGGACATGAATGGGCCGGAAAACCTTTAAGAGATAATATCCATGAAATATCGTCCTTCCTTTTTCATGATGTCATAAATCATCAAAAAAGACAAATTCACCTAATTCTTGAAAGCGGGGATAATGCATGTCCGGAGTATAATTCATTGAAATTTTGTCATTAACCTTTGAGGATGGTATTTTTTTTTAAGTAGAATATTTCTAATTTTACCCCGAAGTTATTAACAATTTAAGATTAAATTAAAATATCATTATCTTTATAATAATTTGAATCTGAATTATAAATGCATCATTTGTTAATAAGCTGTTTATAAACTTTGTGTCATTGTTAAAATAAGAATAGGCAAATCATAACAGTAAGCAGTAATTAAATTGTATTTTTATCACTTGAATTAAATGTTTTAAAAAAAAATATATGGCAAAAGTAATTGCTTTGGCTAATCAAAAAGGTGGTGTTGGAAAAACCACAACGGCAATAAATCTTGCAGCAAGTCTGGCTGTATTAGAATATAAGGTATTAATTATCGACGCTGACCCGCAGGCAAATGCCACTTCCGGCACAGGTTTTGAGACCAGAAACATCAAAACCAGCATATATGAGTGTTTGATTGATGATACAGACCCCAATGATATCATCCTGAATAATGAAATTAAAAACCTCGATTTGATTCCTTCCCACATAGATCTGGTTGGTGCAGAAATTGAAATGCTCAACATGCCAAACAGGGAAAAGAAATTAAAGCAGGTAATACAAAAAATCAATACGGATTATGATTTTATATTCATCGATTGTTCTCCTTCTCTTGGATTGATTACAGTCAATGCACTCTCTGCAGCAGATTCAGTCATGATTCCCGTGCAATGTGAATATTTTGCTTTGGAAGGACTGGGAAAATTGTTAAATACTATAAAAATCGTACAGGGACGGCTGAACACTTCCCTGGAAATTGAAGGTTTCCTGCTGACCATGTATGATGCCAGGTTGAGGCTGTCAAACCAGGTGGTGGAAGAAGTAAAAAAGCATTTTGAAAACATGGTCTTTGAAACCATCATTCACAGAAATATTAAACTGGGTGAGTCACCCAGCTACGGGAAACCCATTATTTTATATGATGCCAATTCCACCGGTGCCATCAACTACCTGAATTTAGCCAAAGAATTTCTTCAAAATAATGATAAAACCAATATTAAAAACCAGGAAAAAAAATAAAGACATACGTGCCGGTCGGTATAAATGGATTTCAAAAATATAATGAATAGGATATGGCCACCAAGAAAAAAGCTTTAGGAAGAGGACTAAGCGCATTAATGGAAGATGCCTCAAGGGAAGAAGTAAAAGAAATCGCAGCCACCATGAATGAGGTCAGCGTGGATGATGTGGAAGTAAATCCTTTTCAGCCAAGAAAAGAATTTGATGATGATTCCTTAAATGAACTTGCAGAATCTATTGCCAAGAATGGGATTATTCAACCTATAACCGTAAGGGCCCTGGAAAGTGGCAGTTTTCAGCTGGTAACCGGAGAAAGAAGACTCAGGGCTTCTAAAATAGCCGGATTGGAATCTATCCCTGCTTACATCAGAACTGTTGATGATCAGGGACTACTGGAAATGGCACTTGTTGAAAACATCCAAAGAGAAGACCTGAATGCCATTGAGATAGCCATCAGCTACCAAAGACTAATGGATGAATGCAGCCTTACCCAGGAAGTGCTCAGTGAAAGGGTTGGCAAAAAACGGTCCACCATCACCAATTATGTCAGATTGCTAAAGCTTCCACCGGAAATTCAGCTTGGAATAAGGGAAAAAAAGATCTCCATGGGACACGCCCGTGCTTTAATCAATATTGAAAACCCCAAATCCCAGGTACAAATATATAACCGAATCGTGGAGGAAGGGCTCTCCGTCAGGAAAACCGAGGAAGTGGTGCGGGATCTCAATGAACAACCCCAGAAAGCTGAAAAAGTCAAGAATAAAATTAAAAATGAATTGCCTGAAGAATATGTTCAACTCAAGGATCATTTATCAAAGCATTTCGACTCAAAAATTGATTTTCGGCGAAATCCCAAAGGAGATGGAAAGATAATCATCTCTTTTAAATCAGATGAAGATTTAGAACGTATTCTTGGAATATTGGATAATTTTAGCCGGTAATTTTCGTTCACTAAGATTATATTTGCACCGAAAACACCGGAATTGAAAATATTACAGATACATCTTATCACCTATCTGCTTCTTGGTATCATGGTATTTACACCTGACTGCCTATTTGCTCAGGAAGAGGAAGAACAGGATAGCCTTGCCCTGACAAGACAACTAATTAAAAAAGAGGCCAATAAAAGACTTGGCTTATCTCTTGTGCCGGGGGCGGCTCAGTTCTATAATAATGACTATCTAAAAATCCCTGTTTTTATTGGAGGAATAGGAATTTTAAGTACCTTCGCATGGAACAATCATAATAATTATCAAAGGTATTGGAGAAAGTGCAGGAATATGTTTGAAGATAATTATCCTGATTCATACCTGAATGTTTCGAGCCGCGAAACCTACAGGGATTATAAGCAAAAAGCGAATGACTTCAGAAAGCACCGGAATTATTTTCTTATAGGTGCAAGTGCCCTGTATATGCTGAATATGGCCGATGCCATTTCGCCTGTCTCTCCCAACAACCAATCCGCCTATAAAGCAGGACTTTATTCAGCACTCGTTCCCGGTCTCGGTCAAATCTATAATGAGCAATATTGGAAACTTCCGCTTTTTTATGGCGGAATTGGCGTGTTGCTATATTATATTGATTATACCAATAGAATCTATGAAATATATAAAGAGGCTTATCTCATCAAAACACGCTATAGCGAATACCCAGAATTCATTACGGAATTTGATAATATTTATGCCAGTGTTCCCTGGATAAGTGAAGATGCCCTGCTGAATGCAAAAAACAAATGGTTGCGTTTCCGGAATCTGGATATTATCGGACTTATTGCTGTTTATACAGCCAATGTTCTCGATGCCATTGTTTTTGCCCATCTTTATGATTATGATGTATCAGAAGAACTCGAAGAAAACCCAAACATGCAAATTCAACTGGAGCCCACGACCTTACGGTTGAACAATCAAACGGGTTTTGGGGTTTCATGTAAAATCAAGTTTTAATGAATCAATTGTTTATAGTAAAAACATCATCTTAAAAAAATATGTTGAATATGAACCCGTGCCTGTCTTATCTATTCTTAGCATTGCTGATTTTATTCAGTCAGTTGGGATTTTCGATCCCCAATCATAAATATAACCGGGAAAATGATTCAATATCAGCAAATAAGCCGACCATCAATAAAATGGATAGCATGCTGGTAAATTGGTATGCCAAATATCCGGTTACCATACAGACAAACAGGGATCATACCGCAGGGGATTCATTGCGCCAAATTAGTGAAAGAACAAATACAGATTACCCCGATTCTGTGTATATCAGTCGAATTAGCCGGATACCCTCTGTCATTCCCCTTTCATACAACAAGATTGTAAAAGCCTTTATTGAGGTCTATACTGTTAAGAAAAGAGATAAAATGGAAGCCATTCTTGGCAAAATTGATCATTATTTTCCATTGTTCGAGGAGATCCTGGATTATTACGGTTTGCCCATGGAGCTGAAATACCTGCCGGTTATCGAATCCGCACTCACCCCGGGAGCTGTTTCAAGGGCAGGCGCTACAGGTCTCTGGCAATTCATGTATGGTACCGGTAAATTATATAAACTTGAAATAAATTCCTTTGTTGACGAAAGAAGGGATCCTGTCAAATCCTCTCACGCTGCCGCTCAATACCTGCGGGATCTGTATAACATATACCAGGATTGGATCCTTGTCATTGCCGCCTACAACTGCGGTCCGGGAAATGTTAATAAAGCCATCAGAAGAACCGGGGGCAAAAGAAATTACTGGGAAATATATTATTATCTGCCCCGGGAAACCAGGGGTTATGTTCCTGCTTTTATTGCCGCCACCTATACCATTAACTATTATGAGAAACATGATTTAATGCCTGCTGTCATTGAATACTCGAAAATTTCCGACACCATCATAATCACAGAAGACCTCCACTTTCAACAAGTTTCCAATGTGCTGAATATTCCCGTTGAAACCATCAGGCAACTCAACCCTCAATACAGAAGAGACATTGTGCCTGCTTCCAACAAATCCTACTCCCTGAAGTTACCCCTCGAGCATGTCGGTCAATTCATTGAATACCAGGATTCCATTTTTGCTTATCAAGACTCCGTTTATTTTAACCCGGAGAACATGAATGCCAAACCTTCTTATTACTCAAGGTACTCCCCCGTGACCCCTAAAAACAAAGCCAAATTGTATTATACCGTGAAACCAGGTGATAACCTGGGTTATATAGCTGAATGGTATCATGTAAGGGCCTCAGACCTGCGCTATTGGAATAACATAAGGGGCTCTTTGATTCGCACCGGACAAAAACTCGTGATTTTTGTGCCAAAAAACCAGGAGGAATATTTTAAAGCTGTCAATGCTCTTACCTTCGAGGAAAAACAAAATCGCATCGGTGCAATGCCTACGGTCAGCAACAATAATCAGGAGGGAAAGTATCACTATTATACCGTCAAACATGGGGATACCCTTTGGGATATTGCCCGCAAATATCCCGGAGTTACTGATGATCAAATTATGCACTGGAATAATATTCCCAATGCAGCTTCACTAAAAGTAGGACAAAAGATTAAAATAAAAACATACAGCAACTGACAGGACTCATATAATTCTGAAAATCCTGTTTATCTCGTCTAATCTTTCTTTTCTTTCTTACGCTTGAGGCAAATTTGCATGAATCTGGTGACACTAAGAAAACCAACGAATTATTTTAAAGTGGTTCTATGGCTTTCCATTTTTTTGAATGTTTAAATAAACAAATGTTCATGATAGCATGATTTTTGATTTTCTGAATTTTTTATTTATACTTTGCTCAGCGAATAAGCAACCAGTAAACTCAGTTTCATTCTCATGGACAACACCCAAGAAGTAAGAATAGACAAATGGCTCTGGGCTGTGCGAATATTTAAAACCCGGAGCATGGCCACCGAAGCATGCCGGAAAGGCAAAATTGTTATGGATAACAAGCCCGTAAAACCATCCAGGATGGTTAAAAAAGATGATGTGGTTACCGTAAAAAAATTACCAGTATTTTATAAATACCTGGTCAAAGAAGTCTTATCCAAAAGGGTATCTGCCAAGATAGTGGAAAATTATGTCACCGATTTAACTCCTGAAGATGAATTAAAAAAACGACTTGTTCCAAAAGACGGGGGATTTTTTATTCGTGATAAGGGTGCAGGAAGGCCCACCAAAAAGGAAAGAAGGGAAATGGAAAAGATCTACAAAAAAGGATCGAAATCTTAGGGTTTGATGCAAAATAAACTGTGCAGAATAAACGAAGTTATTTTGTTCTTTGC
>CAYFUP010000050.1:0-18734 GCA_964346235.1 uncultured Bacteroidales bacterium
GGCGAAGATAAGTAAGTCCATCTGTTTCCTTCAATAAACCGCTCTACCACGGCTTTGCCATTAAGAACTAATGTTCCGTGATTCACCATTGAACCGACAGCCCCAGTATCAGTAGGGGACTGTAAATGAATATTATGGTTAACCACAAGGGTTTGTCCATTTTCGATAATCACAGAGGAACCCGGGTAAATAATAAGATTTGCACAGGTATCAGTCGCAGTAAGTGTAATATTTACGGAATCTATGACAACCACTTCATCGAACATATTGGTATTTCCTGCAGCATTATTCCAATTATCTTCCACATTGGCAGTAATTGAATTGAATAAGTTTTGGTTGCTGCCATTGGCGCCCGGAGAACCGAGGTCGGACCCCATTCGTCCGAATCCGTATTCCCGATTGTCAGCTTCAGCCCAGTTGGCGCCATCGCTGTTATCATCAGCGGGAGAACCGGTGAAGACCATGGCTTTTCCTGCCGATACTTGCCAGTCAGAACCTGAGGTATCAGCATATTCAACACTGTCAATGCCAGTAGTACCATCGCTGTATATTAGATAAACTTCATCACCTGAGTTTGTTAATGATAAATCTGATAATTCATAATCAACTTCCATGTTTCCGTTGGTGGCATAATCAGCATTTTTTCCGATTACTGCAAAACCACCTGCCGGAATTACCAGGGAGCTGCTGATAGTTCGTTCAGTAGGATCCTTGATTATCCAGCCATTTAAGTCAATGTCTTCTTGAGTTGTATTGAAAAGCTCCAGATACTCGCCATCTGAATCACCGACATCATCCGGGTTTGGCATAAGTTCCGTGATGATGATATCGCCTTCGGAGGGTATTTTGGGAGCTGATAAAGTGGTTACTGAGGCAGTTTGTTCTGCATCAGTTTTAAAATTAATATCAGCACCTGAATTTGTAAATGGATAAATAGCAAAATGATAGGTGGTTTCATTGTTGCAATTATTAAAAGTATAACTTGTTGCGCCATGTGCAACTTCAACGTTTCCTGAACCGTCAGTCAGGTCGGTATCATCAGAAGGATAGGTGCCATCAGAAGGATCAGAAATGCTTCCAGTGGAAGCTTTGATCAAATAACCTTCAGCAACTACAGCACCATCATTTTCTGTCCAGGTAAGTTCAATGCTGGTATCGCTCACCGTACCTTCGGCAAAATCATTAACATCATTTGATGGTTCGCTTTTAAGGGTGTTGGCTTCATCCGTTAGTCCTGATGAATAATTATCTGAATCGTCAACCGAGTATGCTTTGTAGTAGTAAGTGGTTCCTTCATCAAGTGATGTATGGCTATAAGGAGAAGTTGCCCCTACATATATCACCTCTCCGCCATCACCTGGTAAAGTATTACCCGTTGAATAGCTTGTGCCGTCAACAGGAGTGCCAAAAGAATTATCTGTATCATAGACAAGCATAACATTATCGCTGTTACCATTTCGGGTGAAAGCTAAATCAATTTGCGAAGTGTTTGTCGTTGTGGCTGTGAATGAGTTAGGGTTATTAATACTTCCGGTCTGGGTACCGGTAAGTTTAAAATTATCCATTTCAAGTTCGTCACTCCCTCCATTTAATGTACCTGTTATAATGAGGCCGACTGTTGAAGCTGTTCCAACAGAAACGGTTATTGTCCCGCTTTCCCATCCCGAATCCGGATCATCATAGAAAGTAACCTGTCCCTGTCCGGTGCCGTCAACCACAACTTCATACTGACCGGCATCGGCATTTGCAGAGACAGCATAATCAAAGCTCATCTCAACATTGGTATATCCGGAAACATCCACAAACTCAAAAGTATAGGTAAACGGACTTTCGGTAGGTTCTCCAGATTCGCCGCCCATATCTTTTCCATGCATGTAATCTCCTGAAAAGTTTGAATTATTGGCGGAAGAAGTCTCAATAAACAGCCCCTGATCAGAATCTGTGGGATCAACAAAAGTACTGTCTGCAATATCATTTGACCAGGCAGGCGTACTTTCGTCAAAGTCTTCAATGGCTATGGTCTCTTGACTCCGGACGGACAGGAATGTGCCCATAAACAGAAATAAGGAAACAAATAAAAAAATAAACTGTTTCATAATGTTGATTTTTAGGTTTAATAATGAATTATATTGATTAAAAATAATGGTTGATTCATTATTGGAGTTTATGATAATCTTAAAAAAATATTAAATTCGGCCATCTTTATATACTAATTTAAGCATTTTTTTGTGAAATATGGTGTCGCATTACAACCAATTCTTCAGATAAGATCAAAGCCGGATGAAACCAGTGAATTAACCAACCAGGTTTTATTCGGAGAGCATTTCTCTGTCCTGAACATTGAGAATAACTGGGCCTATATCCGGCTGACTTTCGACCAATATGAGGGTTGGACGGACTTAAATACCATTACTGAAATCACTGAAGAGGAATACCTGGCTATGCAACATCATATGAAAAAATTAACCTTGACTTCAGGCATTTTTAATAGAATAAAAAAGTTATCAACAGGGGAAGAATTTTTTATTCCTGCTGGTAGTCCATTGCCCTTTTTTAAGGATAATGTATTTAAAATTAAGGAGATAGAATTTCAACTCATCACAGGGAAGCCCCTCACTCCGAAGTTGCAAGAGAAAACCAGGGTGGTTGAATTGTCCCGCCAGTTCATGAATGCACCTTATCTTTGGGGCGGAAGAACGTATTTCGGCCTTGATTGCAGTGGGTTTATTCAACTGATTTATAGGATGTCAGGGTGTTTTCTTCCCAGGGATACATCACAACAAATTCATTATGGTAAGACTGTAAATCAATTGAATGAAGCCCATGCCGGGGATTTGTGTTTTTTTCACAAGGGCAATAACAGGGTGTCGCATGTAGGATTATATGCAGGCAACAACAAAATCATCCATGCCTCCGGTAAAGTTAGATTGGATGAAATCAGGAAAAAGGGGATTGTAAGTTTTGAAAAAGTTATCCACAATTTAATGTTAATAAGAAGATTGTAAAAGTGATATTTGCTGTGTTCATTTGCCTTGCTTGAAGGTTTAAAAAACCAGGTCAGATTTTTTCAGAAGATGAACCATCAGGTATAGTAGGAGCAGCACGGAGACAAAAACCGCTATCCTTCCAATATAGTCACCATTACTTGTATAAAAGGTTTTTTCTGTATTTAAAGGAACCGTAGTGCTAATTGCTCCTTTTTCTCCATAGCCGATTTGCTGAAGTATCTCCCCTTTTGTATTGATAAAACATGAAATGCCGTTGTATGCCGAACGGGCCACATATTTTCTGTTTTCAATGGCCCTTAAACGGCTGTAACTTAGATGCTGTCTATGTCCCGGGGTATTGTTCCACCATCCGTCATTGGTTAAGACAAATAACAATTGACCGCCATTTTTAACAAATTGTCTGACATAGTTGCCATAGACTGATTCATAACATATTAATGTTCCGAATTGCGCATTCTCCAGACTGAACAACACCGGATGTTTATCCACGCCATTGCTGCCGCTTATTCCGCCTAAACGGGCTGATAATCTGCCCAGAAATTTTAATTTATCAGGATAAGGCACTTTTTCTACCCCCAGCACAAGCCTGGACTTATGCCTGAGCTGGACACCCTGATTTTTGGCAATGTAACAGGCGGTATTATAAACATCATAGTGATGACCGAGTTTTTCTGAATATTTGGCGGTATTGCTTTTAGCTTGATCCTGGAAATATGCACGGTAAGACCGGATGCCCGTGAGTACCGAGTTATTTGGATTATTTTGAATGTATCGCCTGAAGCGCTTTGTAAACGAATGGTGATGTATGTCATTTTCCCATAATTCAGCATCAAAATATACCTCAGGCAATGCAATGATATGCGGGATATAACTGCTCAATGTATCAGCAAAACTTCTAAACAACGTCATCTTCTCCTCATCATTTAATGCATGCGGAGGCATTGCATAAGGGTCCAGATTTGGTTGGATGATGCTTACTTCTAGCCGGCCTTCAACGGTTACTGGAGGTTTTGCAGGATTTTCACATATTTCAGGCTTTGCAGTTTCTTTGAACTTTCCGGTTTTTGCCGGCCTTCCAGTGTCTTCAGGCTTTACAGTATTTTCAAAACGACCGGTTTCTTCAAACTTTTGATTTTTTTCAAGATTTCCGGTTTTTTCTGGTTTAGCAGTTTCTTCAGGCTTTCCTGTTATTTTAAGCTTTCCAGTTGCTTTGAACTGTCCGGTTTCTTCCATCTTAGCAGTTTCATCAGATTTTTCCAAGTTTTCAGGTTCTTCCGGTTTTTGATGTTTGTGGTAGATCGTTAATGAAATGATCACAGGAATAATGACCAGGGCAATATTCGTGATCAGTTTTTTGCCCCGGACCGGATTGTCAGCGTATGATATCCTATATATCAATATATTGGAAAGCAATATCCAGCATGTACCCCCTAAAACCCCTGTGTATTCATACCACTGGATAAAATGAATATCATTGGCCAGTCCGTTTCCCAGGGTCAGCCATGGCCAGGATATTTCGGTTCTGAAATACAAGTATTCAAATCCGGTCCAGAAAGCCATAAAAATCAGGTAACTAAAACTTTTAATCTTCTTTTTGGTGATGTGGAACAAAGAAAAAATGGCAGCCATCAGAAAAGTATTTACCAGTACTGCAGTTACGGCAGCACCGACTGCTGCATGTCCTATCCACCAGGTAGTCAGTGTATTCCATATGATAAATGTCAGGCTGCTTAAAAGAAAGACTTTCCGGGTACCATTTTCCGAACCGGAACGGTGGATATATTGTTCTATACGCAGCAGCGGGACAAAAGCGAACAGCAACAGCAAACCGGATTGGGAAAAAAGCCACGGAGCACTCAACAATAATCCGCTTATTACACTATGATAAATCAATTGGAACCGGTTCACTTCAAAATAATTTGTTGGTTTATGAGTTCTTTTTCCTTAATGCATGATTGAAAATCATCAAATTCAGAAGACAGCAAAACTAATAAAGACGTTTGTTAGTTTCACGTGTTGATGATGCATATTTTTTATGCAGCATAAATATAATAATTTAGTCATATGCAAAATATCATTTATTTTCTATTTTTTATCTTTATTTGCAGTTATTAATCGCTGAAAATTAGAAATAGTTTTATATACAGTAGAATGGACTTGGTTTGGTTATTTAAAGGTATAGTAATAGGCATTTCTGCTTCTGCCCCGCTGGGACCCATTGGGGTGTTATGCGTTCAGCGTACCTTAAACAAAGGCCGGCTCGCCGGATTTGTCTCTGGTTTAGGGGCTGCGCTGGCTGACACGATTTATGCCATAATAGCAGGCATGGGACTGACCATCATTATTAATTTCATCAGGGAGCAACAATTATATTTTGAGATTGCAGGAATAGCCCTATTATTTTTTCTGGGATTTAAGATATTTTACTCAAACCCTGCCAAGCAAATGAGAAAAAGCAGGAGGGGAGAAAGCAACCTGTTTCAAGATTTTTTCTCCGTTTCCTTGCTAACCTTATCCAATCCCATGGCCTTGTTTTTATTTCTGGCAGTATTTGCGGGACTCGGATTAATTAAAGAAGATCTCGATTATTACCATACTTTTCAGATAGTCTTTGGGGTACTTCTGGGTGCTGCTGCCTGGTGGTTTGTTTTAAGCACCATTGTGAACAAGATTCGCTATAAATTCCGGTTAAAAAGGCTTTGGTGGATAAATAAAATTGCCGGTGGGGCCATAGTGCTTTTCGGACTGGCTTCCATTATTGGCATGTTATTTTTAGATTGATTTTACCCCGGAAAATGAAATTTTCATATTATTGTATTTTATTTGATCTTAATAACTCATAATTTTATGGTATGAACAAGTTGGTTGATACGCATGATATCATTAAGGCTGCTAATTTGAACGGGATAGCAGGGGGCAGCGCTGCCAAAGTTCTCATGAGTATTCTGCGGCTTAACAAAGTAAATAGATTATATTCAAAATTATCAGATAAATCTGCCAAAGAGTTTATTGATTCTTTGATTGATGAGCTGGGGATTAAGTTTGAACTGAACGAGGAAGAGCTGAGCCGGATACCCCGGGACGGTGCTTTTATTAGTATTTCAAACCATCCGTTTGGCGGAATTGACGGCATGTTGCTTATAAAACTGGTTTCTCAGATAAGGCCCGATTATAAGGTTTTTGCTAATTTTTTACTGCAGCGTATTCAGCCTGTAAAAGAATATGTGCTGCCGGTGAATCCCTTTGAAACGCATAAAGACAGCCGTTCCAGCTTTACCGGTATTAAAGAAGCCTTTTCTCATCTTGAAAATGAAGGCTCCCTCGGCATGTTTCCTGCCGGAGAAGTGTCCACTTATAGCAATGATATGTCAAAGATTCAGGACAGACAATGGCAATATTCCATACTCAAATTCATAAAGCGGGCACAGGTACCCGTGGTGCCGGTTTATTTTCAGGGCAGCAACAGCAGGTTTTTCCATTTATTGGGGATTTTTCACCCTCTTTTGCGTACGGTGCGTTTGCCTTCTGAGCTGTTTAACAAAAAAAACAAACGGATTAAAATCAGAATCGGTCATCCGATATCCGTAAAAGAACAAAATGAATTTAAAGATATATCCCAATACGGCAGATACCTCAGAATGAAGACCTATTCCCTGGGGACAACCATGGAAGTGAAAAAGTTTTTCCATGGCGGACTGAGAAAATCTCAAAAGCAGGAATCTTTGATTGATCCGGTACCGGCTGAAAAAATTGAATCGGAAATTGAAAAAATCCGTGACAATCATTTGCTTTTTTCCAGCAAATCTTATGAAATATATTGCATCCCTTCTCTGGAAATTCCGAATATCACCACTGAGCTGGGACGTTTAAGGGAAATCACCTTCAGGGATGTGGGTGAGGGAACCAACCGGAAGATCGACATTGATGAATTTGACCTCTATTACCATCAGCTTTTTATCTGGGATACGGAAAAACGGCAGATCGTAGGCGCCTACCGCGTAGGTAAAGGTAAAGAAATCGTTGAGCAGTATGGCTTGAAAGGATTTTACATTCAAAGCCTTTTTAAAATCAGCTCAAAGTTTATTCCGATATTAAAAGAATCCATTGAGCTGGGACGGTCATTTGTGATTAAGGAATATCAGAGAAGGCCGCTTCCGTTGTTTATGTTATGGAAAGGGATCCTTTATTTTCTGATAAAAAATCCTGAATACCGCTACCTTATTGGTCCTGTTAGTATTAGCGGCAAATTTTCCACTTTTACCAAAAGCGTGATCATAAAATTTATTGAGGAAAACTATTATAATCATGACTTTGCCCGCTTTATCAAGCCAAGAAAAAATTTTAAAGTGCCTACCACCGATATAGATATGGATATCTTATTTGAAAATGCCAGCAATGATATCAAGAAAATCGATAAATTCATCAAAGATGTAGAACCGACCAACTACCGGATGCCGGTTTTATTAAAAAAATACCTGCAGCAAAACGGCAAAATCATTGGTTTTAACATCGATCCGAAGTTTAATGATGCCCTTGACGGATTGCTTATTTTAGATTTGTTCGATGTGCCCATGGAAACCATTACTTCCCTGTCGAAGGAAATCAATGATGAGTCCCTTCTGGACAGGTTTTTCTATAATGATTTCAATTATCTAAACAGCATTCCGCAATTATAACGTGCTATCTGACCGGGCGCTGCATAAGCCCTCGACCTGATGCACGGACTATAATCAGTGTTTGTGTTTATTAACTTAGAGGCTTTCAAAGTCGCCAAAAACAAGGCATGCGAGCCTTAACTGCCAGGAGTTTACTGATCGTAAATGACTGGTACTTAAGGTGAGCATAACGCAGTTATTGATGTTTTCTCACATACACTACAAAAGTGTAAGCAATTGTTTTTAAACGTTTTAATTGCAGCTTAGAACCACTAATTACCGGTTAAACCGTGCATCTGAGCATAGGTTTTATAAGGAGGCTGTTTCGGAGAGCTAATGGCAAATATTCTGACATCGGAACTTGCTTCCAGTTGAAAACCATTGGCATCTTTTATCACGAAAAAATCATCATTCTTGAGGTGGTTATTCTCAATGGTCAGCGTGCCTTCCAGGACAAAAGCAGAAAACACTGTGTCCTTTTCCATATGAATGAGGTGATGGCCCTCCGCCAATGAGATTTCCTGAATGAAAATGCCAGGGGCATCCATTTCTATTGGAGCATTCTCCCCTTTATAGGTCTTGAAGCTTTTTCCGTTTTCCATTTGAATGGGAAACTTATCGGAGGTATAATCATTATAACTGGGTGATTTGTTGATGGACTTACTTAAATCCGGGTCAAACCATATCTGAAACATGGCTGAACCTTCATGCATTCTTTCGGCATGGGTGATTCCATTTCCGGCCCTTATTATCTGGGCATCACCAGCCATTAATTTTTTCCATCCCCTAAAATGATTGTCGTAATGTTCAATTTCACCCCTTAATACGAAAGACATGATTTCAAAACCTTTGTGCGGATGTTCCCCGATGGTGCTACCCCCATCTGTCCAGGCATACGCCCAATAAAAAAGGTTTGAATAAGGCCGGAGTTTTCCGCCATCCTGAGGAAAGCCAATCGGTTTCTTTTCCAGAATGGCCCCTCCGTTAAACTGGCCATCGGCTTGTTCGTCTCTTGAAAAAACTTGGATAGGTATCATTCAATATTATTTTTTATTATCATGTATAATGTATAGACAAATAATTTTCTTAATTTGTTCTCAGCGATTGAATTATCAAAATAAATGATATAATTATCCGTACATTTTTATTTTTTTGTACAAAAAGCAATTTGCAAATTAGCCATTAGTTTAAAAGAATCAAAGTAGATTTGTAATAATAATGTTTTTTTAATGTTGTCTTTATATAAGTTTTAACTGATATTCCTTTATGGAGATTAATAACATAAAGTTCCTTACCAGCAATACCGGTTACGAGAAATGTCCGAAACCTGACAAGCCTGAATATGCATTCATCGGACGTTCCAATGTAGGAAAATCATCTTTGATTAATTACCTGTGCAATCGAAACAAGTTGGCTTATACCTCTTCCAAACCCGGACGAACACAGACCATCAATCATTATTTGGTGGATAGCACCTGGTACCTGGTCGATTTACCGGGCTACGGTTATGCCAAAGCATCTAAGAAACAGCGGGATAAAACAGCAGACATGATTGAAAATTATGCAAGAAGAAGGATTAACCTGCAATGCTTGTTTGTTTTAATTGATGCCCGGCATGAGCCGCAAAAAATCGATATTGATTTTATCAACTGGCTTGGCATTAATGAGGTTCCCATTGCCATCATTTTTACCAAGATTGATAAGGTAAAACCCGGAAGACTGGATAAGAATATGAAGGCTTTCAGTGAAGAACTGAAAAAAACATGGACGGATATACCAGATATGTTCAGCAGTTCGGCTTTACAAAAAGAAGGAAAAGATCATGTTCTGTCCTTCATTGATGCAATAAACAAACAACTTATTAGTTAGTTTTTATATTGCTAATAACTGTAAGAAAATTAACTAATTAGTGGCACTAAGAAAACCAACAAGTTATTCTAAAGTGGTTTTAAGAAGGCCTCAAGAACAAGGCATGCGAGCCTTAAGTATCAGGAGTTTACTAATCGCAAATGACTGGTGTTCAAGGTGAGCATAACGCAGTTATTGACGTTTTCATAGAATCACTAAAAAAAGAACAGGGATGGCCGGTCCATTATAAAATGGTAAATATGTTTTACCTGGCCAAGGTTTTTATGTTTAAAAACGGAGTTTTGCCCTTAAATGATTTATTTTGCAGATGAACATGGAATGATTTAATTTTTGTTTTCAATGAGATACAGGCCGGAAATTCTTATATTGGTATTGTTTGCTTTTGCTTCCATTTCTTTTTCCCAGGAATTGAGGGAGTTCACTCATTACTATTCCATCAATGGTCAAAAAACCATCAAAAAAGAAGTATTTGAGGGTTACCTGGAAAACGGGGATACCATCCTGCACGGGGATTATAAGGCCTATTATCTCACGGGGGATATGAGTTCGAACGGTTATTACAAGCATAATCAGAAGGATGGTTTGTGGACTTCCTATTATGTGAACGGACAAATGGAATCAAAGATTCATTATAAAGGCGGAATGGAAGACGGGGATTATGTATTATACTACGATAACGGCCATATTCAGGAAAAGGGGGCCTTTAATGATGGCCTCAGAGAAGGAATGATTGTTTCATACCTGGAAAACGGAAACATATTCCGAAAACAGGAATACATAAAAGGAAAACCGGAGGGTTTATACATTGAATACCATGATAACGGCAAAATAAATTACAAGGGCATCAGAAAAGACACCGGTTATATCGATACTTTACGGGTTTTCCATAAGAATGGGAACCTTCAGCGAGTGTGCCATTATGAGGGAGGGAAATTGAATGGCCGGTTTGTCGGTTATTATCAGAATGGCAAAAAGATGATGGCATGCCATTATGAGCAAGGAAAGATAGAAGGAATGTACAAAGAATTCTTTCCTACTGGTGAAATCCTGCAAAAGGGGTATTATGAGAATAATCATAAAACCGGGAAGTGGAAATCTTTTTACACGGATTCTTCTGTGCATGCAATAGGACATTATAAGGCTGACAAGTATCATGGCAGTTGGAAAGTATATTATAACAGTGGCCGGTTAAAACAATCCGGTAACTACCTGGAGGGTGAAGAGACAGGAAAATGGTATTTTTATCATGAGAATGGGTATTTAAAAGAAACCGGGCAATTTATTGGCGGTAAGAGACAGGGGATCTGGAGATATTTCTCTGATGAAGGATATTTGGAACAAATTGCTTACTTTATAAATAATCAACCCATGGGCATTACCTGGCTTTATTCCAGGGAAGGAGAGACCCAGAAAAAGTTCCTGAAAACAGATTAAAAGGTTACAGTCAGATAGTTGCTTACCAATTAGTGGCTCTAAGAAAACCAATTAGTGGCTCTAAGCTACAATTAAAACGTTTAAAAACAATAGTTTACACTTTTGTAGTGTATGTGAGAAAACGTCAATAACTGCGTTATGCTCATCTTAAGCACCAGTCGACCAGTAAACTTCTGGCACTTAAGGCTCACATGCCTTGTTCTTGAGGCCTTCTTAAAACCACTTTAGAATAATTGGGTAGTTTTCTTGGTTTCAATAACAAATTATTCTGAAAAGGTTTCGTTGGCTTTTTTAAACTTTTTTTACAAAAAATGACATTTCATTTTTCAAATTTTTCATTCCAGGACAACTAATAGAATAATGGATGAGGAAAAGAAAAATAAAATTCATCTTACCGAAGAAGAATTGGCACAATATGTCGAAGCTTTTGTAAATGATAAACTAATGGAAATTCCTTTAAGACTGCGGGAACACATCTCCATATGCGATGCATGTGCTGCAGAAGCACTTAACATGATTGAAATCATACGGAAGGATTATATCGATAAAATCATAAGGAACTCAGGAATTTGAAGTTTATTCTTCCTTGTTTAACATAATATTATATTTATTAAAGAATGATGGTTGTCCATTGAATATGATTCTTTATTTATTAAAACGGGATTATTTATCCAAACCTTTGCAGGAATTTAAAGTATCTATGCATAAACAAGTAAAGCGAACAGATTCATCATGCAGCCTTCAATTTCATTATCTGATACGGAAGTTTTACAAATGGCAGAAAAAATAGTAGGACATTATATCCGTAAGTCCCTTATTCCTCTGAGGGAAAAAGAAGACGTACAAATGTGTATGGTGGAGAAGTTCTTATTAAAGAGAAACCAGATATTATGTTCCTTTAAGGGAAAATCAAATGTGCATACCTATTTTTACGCTGTATTGAACAGGATGTGCCTGGAAATTATCAGGAAAGAGTCAAAATATTGGTACGGAATGCAAGAAGAAGCTGATGGAAATGTAAGCGAAAAATCCGGAAGCTCATTGAATAGGGTTATTATTGAAGATGAAATGCATTTATTTGAAAAGATTTTACGCATGTTCGGTGATGAAATGGCAAAAATTGTTCTTTTTCTCAAATTCATGTATGAGATTCGTATTCAGGAAGAAGATATACATAATTATACCCGGGGTTATGATGGTGAAGAAATACACAAATTGCTGGATATTCAAGGTGAAAAACTTACCGAAATGAAGAAATTCAAGATTATGCAGCAAATTGTAAATCTGCAGGAAAGCAAATCCATCTCACCTGATGCCGTTCGAATGTGGTATAGTAAAATCATTTCCCATATCCTGAACCGGTTGAATGGAAGCCTGCAGCGTTCTTCTTACAATAAAGAAAGCCTGGGGTTATTGCTTGATTTCATGTATGATACCGATGGTGAATACAATGCAGCCTTTTCCAACTCGCAAAGATTCAGAGAATCAATTAAATATGCATGATACCATATAGACGCTTGGCCAAACACTTTTACCAATATGTTGTTCAAATTTTTCGATAGGCTTTTTTCCATTGGGAAAAACATAGTGCCTTCAGCCCCAAAACCGCTTGATGGTATTTTTAACAAATTCTTTAAAAATATTATTTTTGTGGTTCACAAGTTATTTTTAATATAAATTCATTGAATATTTGTACGTCATATTTTAAGATTAAATCCCGAATCCTTTTATTATTTTTTATGTTCTTGATGGTTTTCCAAACCGGAAAATCAGATGAAATCATTGTGGGTGGTGATTTTGAGTATCCGCCCTATTCCTATAAAGATCCCCATGGGAATCCCAGGGGACATAATATTGAGGTTCTGGAGGAACTCAGTAAAATAACCTCCCTTTCATTTTCATACAGGCTAACCCGCTGGGATAAGGCACTAACCCTTTTGAAAGAAGGCCAAACTGATATAATTACAGGTATTGTTTATTCTGAAGAAAGAGAAAGAGATTACGATTTTTCTTATCCCATATATACGGATTATTATGCCATATTTACACGAAAAGAAATTGAATTTGAGCATTTGGAGGATCTGGCAAACAATAGGATAGCCCTTATGGAAGGGGATATATCCCTTGAAAAGTTCATTAAACCCATGGGATTGCTTTCCGATTATACCTATGTTAAATCCTTGCCTGAAGCCATCAGCAAGATTGAATACGGAACGGCAGATTATGTGATTGCTCCTTATTCACTGGGGATGAAAACCATTAAAGAAAACAATTATTCCAGGGTACTGGTAAAAGGTCCGGAAATATTACCCAGTATATATTGTTTTGCCGTTAAAGAAGGTAACACGGATTTGCTGGCCAGGTTAAACAGGGGAATCACTGAATTAAGGAAGAATGGTAAACTGGGTGAAATTAACAGCAAATGGTTTAAATTTTCCCGCAAAAGGGAGCGTTATGAAAAGATTGCCACCTATGTTGTTATCACATCTGGTATTATTGCGCTTGTATTCTTAATCCTCTATTTCTGGTTTCGTTCCCTGAAGCGGAAAGTCAAGCAAAAAACAAGGGAAATCAAGGAGACGGAAGAGATATATTACAATTTGTTTCATTCAAACAAAGACGGGTTAATCCTGCTTGACCTAAGAGGAAATATTATGGATGTAAATCCCGAAACCTGTAAGATGTATGGTTATACTCATGATGAATTGATTGGAAGAAATGTGAAAAGCCTGGTATCAAAAGAAAGCAATAAGCTTTATGAATCCTTTCTCCGTTTGAATGAAAATAATGAACAAGGTATAATTGAATTCGACTCCATGGATAAAAACAAGCAGGGTGCTGATTTTCATGTTAGCATTAAGGGCGTAAAGGTACGCATCCGGGGAGTGGAAAATGTTTTTGTGGTGATTCGGGATATTACCAAAATGAAGAACACGGAAGCAGCTTTGTACACGGCCAAAAAAAAAGCTGAATCTGCCAGTGCGGCTAAGAGCCATTTGCTTTCCAGTGTCAGTCATGAAATTCGAACGCCTTTGAATGCCGTCTCCGGTTATACCCATTTACTAAAGAAAACAGGTCTCAGTGGGATTCAAAATGCCTATGCTTCCAAATTGCTTGCTGCCAATGAATCCCTCAATGATATTATTAACGATGTGTTGGATCTGTCCAAAATGGAAGCTGGGAAATTCATTCTTCAAAAAGAAACCTTCAGTTTTTCTCAGATCCTGCGGCATGTTTCAAACATCATCTCAGTATTGGCAGGAGATAAAGAACTGGAATTGATATTTTTTATTGATCCTGCATTACCAGATACTTTTGTGGGCGACCCCTTACGCATTCGGCAGATCCTGATGAACCTGGGGAGTAATGCCATTAAATACACGCATCAGGGAGAGGTAAGCCTGAGTTTTAGAACTACTTCAGGGTATAATAAAGATGGATTGGAATATATTGTGCTTCAAGGGGAAATACAGGATACAGGTATGGGAATTCCGAAAGATAAACAAGATGAAATATTTGAACCTTTCAGGCAACTGGAACATTCCACCACTGATAAGATATCGGGAACAGGCCTGGGACTTAACATTTGCAAGGAATTAATTGGGCATATGGGAGGGGATATTTATGTAAAGAGTCAGCCGGGCATAGGAAGCACCTTTTATTTTAATATTCCACTCCAGGTAAATCAAAATGAGGAAAAAAAAGAACAAGAAAATATATTGTTATATAAACCGGGTATTTTAATTATAGAAGATAATGAAACCCAATTGAAAGCCATTGAAAGTATGTTGAAAGACTCCGGTTTTAATACCCGGGCTATTTTAGCAGATGATAAAAGCTTCTCAAGGTTGACAAATCCCGGTTTATTGAGTGATATTGAGGTCATATTAATTGACTGGGATAAGGAAAGGGAAAATGTTATCCTTTCCGTCCTGCGTCATATTCAGTCCCGTTATAAATATATTAAGATTATTGCCTTATTGCCACCCTTTCATATGGATAATTTTATCAAAGAAGGTTATGATTCATTTGTAAATGGAACCATTCAAAAACCATTGCTTACGGATGAATTATTATCCGCTTTATCTGCCCTATTTGCAGAGGAAAGTAACGGATTAAGACGGGATGAAAGTGCAACCGGAAACACTGACAGGGATCTTGAAAACATACGGGTGCTGGTCGTGGATGACAATGAATTTAACAGGGATATCATGACTGAATTATTGTCCTATAGAAAATGCATAGCAGAAAGTGCCGCTTCCGGTGAAGAAGCCATAAGACTGCTTGGCAGGCAGTTATACGATGTGGTCATTATGGATATCTTAATGCCCGGTATGAATGGATTTGAGACCACTGAATGCATCAGAAAAATGAAACGGTATGCTGACCTTCCGGTAATCGGACTTTCAGCGAATGATTCGGCTTCAGAAAAGAAACAAGGAGAGGTCGCCGGGATGAATGATTATCTGGTGAAACCGGTAATTCCGAAAAAACTTTATGTTGCTATCCACAAAGCCGTCCATCATTCAAATACAGGCATCCATACCTGCAGCCAATCCAAGCTGGATGACGGAAGCACCCACCACCCCATAGCTGCCGGCAACCTTGTCGGCACCCATCCGGCACTGGAAACGGGAGCTGCCCTTTATCATTTTAATGGTTCTGAGGAAATGTATCACAGAGCAATCAACCGCTTTATCAAGAATTACAAATCTGTTACGGAGGATCTGAATGTGCTTTATACCGAAGGGAAACGGGAGGAGCTTCAAAAACTAATGCATAACCTGGTCAATGCACTTGGCATCATGGGTGCAAAACAACTGGAAGATAAATGCAGGAAGATGGAGCATGCGATCAAGGCAGGGATGTATCCTGAAAGGGAACAAATAGCATCCTTCACGGACGAACTCAGGCTTCTGTTTGTAGCCCTGAAAAAACAAACCTGAGCCATGTCATTCACCGGGATAGATTTGAGATGAAACCTCCATGATTATTTGCCTGCGAAGGGCCGGCAAATCCGGTTTATATCCGTGTTGTAACCGGGTGTTGAAGAGGCTTTCATCCTGCTTTGAAAGCAATCAGTTCATATCATTTAACCTGATTTCCAAATCATACAACCTTTCCCTGCTGGCTTTAAGCTTCGTATTTTTGTTATTGGCATGCAGGGTAACCATTTTCTTCAACCGGTCTATTTTTGAGATATAGTTTATGTTAACCAGGGCGGAGCGGGAAATCCTGAAAAACCTGTTTTCAGGAAATTTATGTTCGATTTTTCCCAGGTTTTTGGAAATCAAATTATAGTTTTCACTGACTTGCTGAATCCGGGTATAACATCCTTCCGCATGAGCATAGAGGATATCATCCGTATTCAGGATAATGGATCCTTGTGAATTTTTGAAATTTATTTTATGGTCAGTTTGTGTTTCCTTGTTAACCTCCTGTTGATGGGGGGCATTTCTCAACCTTGCAATGGTATCGTCCAGTTCTGTACTGCAGATGGGTTTAATGAGGTAATCAAACGCCTTTTTCCGGAATGCCTCCATGATGTAATCGTCATGCGCGGATATGAATACAACCCGGGTATTGAGGTTTAGCTCAATGATTTCATTGAATATCTCAATACCGCTTTTATCCGGCATGCCAATATCGAGAAATACGACTTCAGGCAACAAGGTGGCAATGTATTTTATGGCAGTCTTCGGATTGCTTACTTTTCTGATCACATGCATATCCGGATAAGCGGTCAGCATGTCTTCGAATGTATCCAGGGCAAATCCATCGTCATCTATGATAATGCAATCGGGCATAAATTCTATGGTTAACAGGTTTTGGTATTTTCAAATCGATATCCATTCATTGCAACCACGAAATTAATATTTTTTTTACGCCAAAAATCCCTAGGAGATAGGTGATATTTGTTATGCGGTTCATCACCTGATTACGATAATTTTCTGAAAACCATTAAAGAAGAAAAACCAGGCATCATTGCCAGATGCTGTTTAACATAATAAATAACTCTATGATTCCATCCCGGCATTTAGTGATTTCTAACGGGGATTTATTTATTCACGTCCCTTGACAAAAACTTTTCTTTTGCATTTTGCGGTAAAATCTCAGGCTGAGCTTAAAAAATCGCATTTTTTTTTTCAAAAACAGGTTCGACATGCAACTAATTAGATAAAGTCCTCATTCAATATCGTACGCAAAAAGGTTATGAAACGAGCTTGCGAGTTGGCCGGAGGGAAATAACCATGAGGGTTCCATGCGGTTTAAAACATGAAAGTTGGTTATGGAATTTATTCATTGTTTGAAATACAAAAGTTTAATATAAAATTTATCTCGTATGAACAAAAGACTCCTTTTATTGGTAATGGCCCTGATTATTTCAGGGGCTGCATTTTCACGGACAATTTATGTGAATGATGATGCAACAGGCAACAACGAAGGTACAAGCTGGGAAGATGCTTATACCGATTTAACCAAAGCCATACTTGCTGCTGAAAGCGGCGACGAGGTTTGGGTGGCAGCAGGGATCTATTATCCCACCAACCAGCCCAATTACCCGGTTGGCTCGTCTGACCCGAAATTCAACCACTTTACCCTGAAAAACGGTGTAAGTTTGCTGGGGGGGTTCGCTGGTGACGAAACCAGTGTGGACCAACGCGACCTTGAGGCCAACAAAACGGTCTTGAGCGGCGACATCGACCAAAACGATGATGTGGAAGGCGAAGGTTACGTAGCCGACCACACCATGGTTAATGGCCGCAACAGTTTAAAACTCTTTTATTTCCCCGAAGGGAGTACAATAGACACAACTGCTGTATTAGATGGTTTTGTTTTATCAGGCGGCGTGGCTGATAATGATGTGGAACCTTACCAGAGTGGCGCTGCATTCTATTGCCAGGGCGCTTCGCCCAAAGTTGTGAATTGTGACTTTTATGGCAATTATGCGAAATATTTTGCGGGTGCCATTTACCTTGATAACAGTTCCATGGTAATAGAAGACTGCATTTTCGAAGGAAATAAAGCAGAAGAACATGCAGGTGCTCTTTACTATACAAATTCAGAGGTGAGCCTGAAAAATTGCCGTTTTAATAATAATGAAGGCAAGTATGGCGGAGCCATTAGCGCTTCCAAAAATGAATCCGTATCGGTATTTGAAAACTGTGATTTTGAAGGTAATGTAGCCTCAAATAATGCCGGGGTGTTGACAACCGACAATTCTCCCAATGTATTTAAGAATTGCTCATTTATCAACAACGAGGCGCCCTGGGGAGGGGCTTTGGTGCTTTATATCAATAGCAGCTCTGAGATTGTTAATTGTACTTTTGAAGGCAACCATGCTACCGGTAGTAGCGGTGGTGCAATTTATGCCGATTCTAGTGAGGTAAATATTTACAATAACGCTTTCAGGGGAAACGAAGCCTATATAAACGGTGGAGCTATTTATAATAGGGATCATGCTGATTTAAAAGCATACAATTCCTTGTTTACCGGAAATGTGAACGGTAAGACAATGGATATCACCAGTACGGGGTCGGCAATATATGCCGTTAATTCAAAAGCTACTTTGATTAATAGTACAATAGCATCGAACTATTCCTATCATAATTATTCAGACCAATATGGTGCCGCAGTGAATAACTGGAATGCGGAGTTGATTATCCAAAACTGCATCATATGGGAAAATCATGGTAAATATGAAATCCGTTATTCAGGTACCGCTGAAGGCGAAGTGACCAATAGCGTTGTACAGGGTGGCTTTACC
>CAYFUP010000051.1:0-18484 GCA_964346235.1 uncultured Bacteroidales bacterium
ATAATTTTATTATTTTTACAATCGATTGCACAATTTTAATGATTAAATTGAACATTCATTTAAGAACATGATAATAAAGTATTTTGATGCTTATTTTGTAAAAAAGATACAACCAAACCATACCGGAAAACACGATATGATGGAGGTTGTTATTAAATACCATGATTCATGAACAAGGATTATGTGACCATTTATGATTTAGCCAAAGAATTGGGGATGTCCCCTTCAACTGTTTCGAGGGCACTGAGCAATCATCCCCGGATCAGCGAAAAAACGAAAGAAAAGGTATTCAGGATTGCCAATAAATATAATTATCGTTTAAACACGCTGGCTTCGAACCTCAGGAAAGGCTCAGGGAATAATATCGGCATTATTGTACCGCGTATCAACCGGACATTTTTTGCAGATGCCATCCATGGAATAGAAAGCGTGACCAGCAAGAACGGATACAACATCCTGATATGCCAGTCCTATGAATCCCATCAAAAAGAAGTGGAAAACGTTCAAACGCTAATTGACAGTCGCGTTGACGGAATATTGATGTCCATATCAGCAGAAACCACCCGTTTTTCTCATATCGAAACCCTGATTTCCAGTGGCATTCCGCTGGTGCTTTTTGACAGGGTGGTTAACAGCATTGATACCAGTAAAGTAAGCAATGATAATTATAAAGGAGCTTTTGATACCACGAATCATCTTATAAAACAAGGCTATAAAAACATTGCCTACTTGTCAGGTCCCCTTAATCTTAACATCTACAAGGAACGCTTTGAAGGATACAGGCAATCACTGAAAGATAATAATGTTGGCTATCATCAGGAATTCTTTTATCCCAATGCCATCACCAAAGAAACCGGTCTGAAAGCGGGCCATAATCTTCTAAGTTTAAAACATAAGCCTGACGCCATCGTAGCTGCCGGTGATTATGGAGCCTTAGGTGCCCTGTTGGCATTAAAGGAAGCAAACATTGAAGTGCCTTGGGAAATGGGCGTTTCCGGTTATGCCAATGAACCTTTTACGGAAATCATCGAACCTTCTATGACCACATCCGATCAAAAAAGTGAAGAAATCGGAAGAAACGCTGCAGAAATATTGCTTGAAGAAATAAACAGTGAAGTTCAAACTGTTGCCAGGCATGTATCCATAAAACCAGAATTGATTGTTCGAAATTCCACAAGCAGACTTTAAGCGAATATGGCAATTAAAATATATAAGACCACTTTAAAATAACTTGTTAGTTTTCTTAGTGCCACTATTTATTCCGGTTAAATGAAACACTGCAAAAATCACAAAAAAATTCCATTAAACTTTAACCGTTTCATCCATCATGATATTATCGACGGATCGCTGGCAGCCCGTTTCATGAAAATGTTTATAGATCAAAAAAAAGTGGAGGTTTGGTCAAAGTTCTAATGCTCCACCAATAATTTCTTTATATCCTGAAACTCATCCGTTTTATATTCACCGGCCTCCAGCTTAGTCCGGCATGCTCTAAAAGCTTCCAGGGTTTCTTCTACATCTTCCAGGGTATGATCAGCAGTAGGCATTACACGCAAAAGGATAGTCCCTTTTGGCACCACAGGATAGATGACGACTGAACAAAAGATATAATAGTTTTCCCTTAAATCGATCAGCAGGTTGGTGGCTTCTATCAGACCCCCGTACATCATGACCGGGGTAACCGGTGACTGGGTTTTTCCGATGTCAAAACCATTGTCTTTGAATCCTTTTTGCAAAGCATTGACGACAGTCCATAATCGCTCCCTGAGTTCAGGTTTGGTTTTTAACAACTCAAGCCTTTTCATGGCACCGATGACCATGGGCATGGGCAGGGATTTTGCATAAATCTGGGAACGCATGTTATAGTGCAAAAATTTGATAACATCTTTGTTAGAAGCAATAAAAGCCCCGATTCCGGCCATCGACTTGGCAAAAGTGGCGAAATACAGGTCTATTGCATCCTGCACTCCGAAAAACTCTCCGGTACCGGCACCGGTTTCCCCCATGGTACCAAAACCATGAGCATCATCGACCAGTAACCTGAAGTGATATTTTTTCTTTAAATCAACAATGGCTTTTAAATCTCCCAGGTCACCAACCATGCCAAAGACTCCTTCAGTTATCACCATCACGCCGCCTCCTTGTTTTTCGGCCAATTTGCTGGCTTTCTCCAATTGTTTTTCACATTTATCAATTTCATTATGAGGAAAAACGAATCGTTTGGCCAAAGTCATGCGCAGGGCATCAATGATGCAGGCATGACAATCAGAATCATAAACCACCACATCTTTCCGGTCGAGCATGGCATCAATGACCGACATTATGCCCTGATAACCATAATTGAGTAAAAACCCACTCTCCTTGCCCACGAAATTTGCCAGATCCTGTTCCAGTTGCTCGTGATATTTGGTCTGACCTGACATCATCCTGGCTCCCATGGGATAAGCCATTCCATAATCAGCTGCAGCTTGTGCATCGGCTTTTCGCACTTCAGGATGATTCCCGAGTCCTATATAATTATTTAAACTCCAGTTTAATACGGTCTTGCCATTAAACATCATCCGCGGTCCAAGCGCTCCCTCCAGTTTGGGAAAGAGAAAATAATCCTGTCCGACTTCATAGTATTTTCCTAAGGGACCTAAATCCTTATAAACTTTGTCAAAGATATCCACGCTATACTGTATTTTATGTTTAAATTATTGCAAATGTATATTTTTTTCCGATTTTCAAAAAAGTTTATTTGACAGGTAATATTTTTGGAATCGAATGGTTAATTTTTAAATGAATTCCCTTAATTTTGCAAAATATTTGATTATGTGTATGAACAAGTATATTTATCTGGTAATCATAGTATTGCTTGCTGGCGCATGCAGTGAATACGATAAAATTCTTAAAAGTGATGATCCTGAGTTAAAATATCAAAAAGCTTTTGAATATTATGAAGAGGAGGACTATGCCCGGGCATCAACACTTTTTGAGTATATTGTGCCGATTTACAAAGCCACCAATAAAGCTTCCAGGGTAGAGTTTTATCATGCCAAAAGCTTATATTACTTAGGGGATTATCGACTGGCAGCTTATCATTTTAAAGAATTTTCTGAGAATTACGGCAACAGTCAATATGTTGAAGAAGCAGACTTTCTTCGTGCATTTTGTTTTTATGAACTGTCACCGAGGTACAGCCTGGACCAGCAATTTTCCAGAAAAGCCATCAATGCATTTAAGCTTTTTATAATGAATCACCCCAACAGCGAAAAAGCAGAGGTATGTAAAGAAAAGATAGCTGAACTGAACAACAAGCTGGTTAAAAAGTCCTACTTTAATGCTAAGTTATACTTTGACCTGGGCGATTATAAAGCATCGATTGTTGCGCTGAAAAATAGCCTGGAAGAATATCCCTCTACCATATACAGGGAAGATATTCTTTTCCTCATTCTTAAATCCTCTTACCTATTGGCAGAAAACAGTGTAATTGAAAAAAGGAAAGAAAGGTTTCAGACTACCATGGATGAATATTACTCATTTATTGATGAATATCCTGACAGTAAAAAGGTTGAAGAAGCAAAACATATTTATGAAGAATCCCTTCAGGTTTTAAACAATTAACATAATTTTTAATGAATCAAATGGATTATAAAAAATCAAAAGCTCCTGGAAACACCATCACCCTGGATGTTGACAAGTTAGAGCAATATGCCGGTAACATCTACGAGGCTGTGATGATCATAGCCAAACGGTCAAACCAGATTGCCCTGGAAATGAAGCAGGAGCTCAACCGAAAATTAGAAGAATTTGCCAGTTATACTGATAACCTTGAAGAAATTTTTGAAAACAGGGAGCAGATTGAGATTTCCAAATATTATGAAAGACTTCCCAAGCCTGTGTTGATTGCATTGCAGGAATACCTTGACGGTCAGATATATTCCAGAAATCCTGCCAAAACGCAGGAAGAAGAGCAGGCCTAATGTTCATGGCAATGTCCGGAAAGAATTGATCCCAAACCCAGTCACGGCCTGCATAAAATGTTAAAAGGTAAAAAAATATTGCTTGGCATTACGGGCAGCATAGCTGCCTACAAAGCTGCTATCCTTGTCCGCTTGCTGGTCAAAGCAGAGGCCGAGGTAAAAGTCATAATGACCCATTTTGCCAAGGAATTTGTAACGACCGGTACTTTGTCCACCCTCTCAGGTCACCCGGTAATGACAGATTTCTTTAAATCAAATGACGGTACATGGAACAGTCACGTAGAACTGGGTAACTGGGCTGATGTGTTTTTAATTGCCCCTGCAACGGCCAATACTTTAGGAAAGATGGTGAACGGAATAGCAGATAACCTGTTAATTGCCACTTATTTGTCCGCCAAATGTCCGGTAATCATTGCACCTGCCATGGATTTGGATATGTTCCGTCATGCTTCTACCACAAAAAACCTAAACGCACTGCAGGAATACGGACATATGATAATCGAACCGGATGCCGGAGATCTTGCCAGCGGACTTTCCGGAAAAGGACGATTAAAGGAACCGGAAGACATAGTTGAAATCCTTGCTTCTTGTTTTTCAAAAAAAAAACGGTTTAAAGAAAAGCATTTCCTGGTAACAGCCGGCCCCACCTATGAATATATCGATCCGGTCAGGTTTATCGGAAATTTTTCTTCAGGAAAAATGGGGTATGCCATCGCGCAGGAATTGGCAGAAAGTGGAGCAAAAGTTACCCTTGCATCAGGACCTGTCAATGAAAAAACTTTCCATCCTTTGATTGAAGTAATTCGTGTGGTTACCACTGAAGAAATGTATCAGGCCTGCATGGAAGTGTTTCCTGATACCGACGGAGCCCTTATGGCTGCTGCTGTGAGTGACTATAAAGCAGATTCCCTATCTGATCATAAAATCAAATCCGGAAGCGAATGGGAGCTTAAACTTATACAAACCCGAGACGTCGCCCTTGAATTAGGGAAAATTAAAACAAATGATCAAATCCTGGCCGGTTTTGCCCTGGAAACCAATAATGAAAAAGAAAATGCCATCAATAAGCTTAAAAAAAAGAATTTTGACTTCATTGTAATGAACTCGCTCAATGATCAGGGAGCCGGATTCAATAAAAATACCAATAAAATAAGCATTATTGATAATAAAATGAATATTCAGCGGTTTGATTTAAAAATGAAGCATGAAGTAGCAAAAGATATTGTTAATAAACTGGCCGGTTATTATGATTAACACCATGAAACGAATCACGGTTTTTCTGATGCTTTTCGGATTTGCAGGGATATCCATGGCTCAGGAATTACAATGCAATGTTCAGATTGTCACCAGCAAGCTGCAGGGCAGCAACAAACAAATTTTTCAAACCTTACAGAATGCCATTTATGAGTTTATGAATACCCGGAAATGGACCGATGATAAATTCGGAGAAGAAGAGCGCATTGAATGCAACATGCTCATAAATATTAACAACCGCATTTCAAGTGATGAATTCAAAGGCACCATTCAAATTCAGTCAAGAAGGCCTGTCTTTAACACCTCCTATAATACCACCCTATTCAATTATAAAGATGATAATTTCCATATAAAATATGTGGAATATGAAACACTGGAATTCAATGAATCGTCTCATATATCAAACCTTACTTCCATTCTTGCTTTCTATGCCTATGTCATCATAGGCCTTGATTATGATTCATTCTCCTATGAAGGGGGTACCCCTTATTTCAACAAAGCCGAATCCATTGTCAATAATGCCAAAAATGCCCAGGAAAGCGGATGGCAGTCCTATGAATCTGATGATAACCGGTACTGGCTTATTGAAAATATATTAAATGATGAATTCAGTCCCATCAGGGAATTTATCTATAATTACCACCGGCTCGGATTTGATGTGATGCATGACAAAGTAGCCAATGGCCGTGAAGTCATTGCCGAAAGCATTGAACTTCTTCAGGAAGTATATCGTAAGAAACCCAGCATGCATATGCCTTTTTATGAAATTGTGTTCGATGCAAAAACCAATGAATTGGTGAAGGTTTTTAAAGAATCTTTCCCCCAGGAGCAATCCAGGGTAGTCAATATTTTAACGGAAATTGATCCGGCCAACTCAGAGAAATACAAAAAAATTACAGAGAAAAATTGATTTCCAGTTTCTTCTCAATGTTTAAAAAATTGTAAAGAATATTAAAACCTTATAAGTTTTATCAATTATTTTTGTATTTTTAAATAGTGTAAAGCCTTGAAAGTTTTCCACAATGATGTTATTATCTGAATACAAAAACATGAATCATGCTTCAATCAATTGAAGTACAGAACTATGCGTTAATAGAAAACCTTAAAATTGATTTTTTTCCGGGTTTCTCCATCATAACAGGAGAAACGGGGGCCGGAAAATCCATTTTATTGGGAGCACTTGCTCTGATCACCGGAGAAAGAGCAGATACCGCAATGTTAAATAATAAAGCACGTAAATGCATTGTTGAAGCGACTTTTGAAATAAGTGCCTACCGGATGGATTCTATCTTTGAAAAACATGATCTGGATAATGAAAATCCCTTGATCATCCGTCGGGAGATTCGGGAAAATGGAAAGTCCCGTGCTTTTATCAATGATTCCCCGGTCAATTTAACCATTCTCAAGGATTTTGGTTCCCGGCTGATAGATATTCATTCCCAGCATCAAAACCTGAATCTGTCAGATCATGAGTTTCAGCTCACTGTATTGGATAATTTCGGACAAATAACAAATGTTTTGCATGAATACTGCGAACGTTATCAGGAATACATGACACTCCATAAAGATTTTCATGCCCTGCAGGAAAAAAATAACCACGAGAAGGCAGATTATGACTATTATCAATTTCAATTTAACCAACTTGAAGATGCCGGTTTAAGAGAAGGAGAGCAGGAGGAGCTGGAAGAAGAGCTTGAAAAACAAACCCATGCAGAAGAAATCAAACAAAACCTGAGCTATTCTGTCAACCTTCTATCTGCGACAGAAACTTCCGTAATCCAGCATTTATATAATATCAAAAACGCCCTGCAAAAGTTATTGGCCTATTTTCCCAAAGTGAAAGAATTCCATGACAGACTAGATTCAGCGTATATAGACTTGAAAGATTTATCCGGCGAAATGGAATTAATGGCAGAAGATGTGATATATGACCCCCAAAAAATTGAACAAATCAACAGCCGGATAAACCTGATATATGATTTGCAGCAAAAGCACCGGGTAAGTTCCGTTCATGAATTAATAGCAATAAAAAACCAGTTTGAAAATAAGATACAGACCATCGAGTCCTATGACCAGGAATTGACATTCATGTCGAAGCAGCTGCAGGAAAAGGAAAAAGAAGTGCTTACCCTGGCTCAGAAACTGTCTAAAAAAAGGAAAAACAGCCATGCTATGCTTGAGCAAAAAGTGCTGACTTTTCTTACGCAACTTGGCATGCCCAATGCCCGTTTCAAGGTATTGATTGAAGCGAAGGAAAAATTTGATGCAAACGGGATGGATAAAGTCTCTTTCCTGTTTACAGCCAATAAGCATGGGGAGTTGATGGAATTATCAAAAGTAGCTTCCGGAGGGGAAATATCCCGGCTGATGTTGAGTTTGAAATCAATTTTGTCAGAAAATGAATCCATGCCCACCATCATTTTTGATGAGATAGATGCCGGTGTCTCAGGAGAAATAGCGAATAAAATGGGGAACATCATCAAAGAGCTGGCTTCAAGGATGCAAGTGGTCAACATTACTCATCTGCCGCAAATTGCGAGCAAGGGAAACTATCATTACAAGGTATATAAAACGGAAAACCATCAGGCAACCATTACAGAAATAAAACAGCTTAACGACGATGAACGAATTCAGGAGATAGCCAAAATGTTGAGCGGGGAAGCACTCACGGAGTCAGCTATATCCAATGCAAGGGAATTATTGTCATTAAAATAATCAAACTTTCCGCTTTCTCATCTGTTTATGTTTTATATTTTTAAAGGTCAGATGGAACCGCAAGATTAAAATAACTTAGCGAAGCGAACTCACGAGCTTGCTTCTAATTATTATCGTGTGAGTTTGATAACTTAGCGAATCGATATCACGAGCTTGCGAGTAATTTTTTTGTTCATGCTCATGTGTGATTAACACTTAATCATGGAGGTTTTGTTACTCACTTTTTGAATGCTTAATATATTAAATCAATAGCTATGGCTTATAATTTACTCAAAGGTAAGAAAGGAATCATTTTTGGTGCTTTAAACGAACAATCCATTGCCTGGAAAACTGCGGTGAAAGCTTATGATGAAGGCGCCGAACTTGTGCTTTCAAATGCTCCTTTTGCTGTTAGAATGGGAAAAATAAATGAACTGGCAGAAAAAACCAATGCCCTGGTGATTGCTGCGGATGCTACTAATATTGAGGATCTGGAAAAAGTTTTCAACCAGGCCTTGGAGCATTTTGACGGGAAAATAGATTTTCTGCTCCACTCCATCGGGATGTCCCCCAATGTGCGTAAAGGCATTCCTTATGATATGACCAATTATGACAATTTTCTGAAAACCCTGGATATATCTTCACTGTCTTTTCACAAAATGCTTCAGGTAGCTCGCCGTTTTGATGCCATCAATGAATGGGGCTCAGTGATAGCCTTATCTTATGTAGCTGCCCAGCGAACACTGTTTCGTTATAATGATATGGCCGATGCAAAAGCCATTTTGGAATCCATCGCACGCAGCTTTGGATATATTTACGGCCGGGAAAAGAAAATAAGGATTAATACCATATCCCAATCCCCTACCCTTACGACGGCCGGAAAAGGAATTGAAGGATTCGATTCATTGGTGGATTTTACGGAAAGAATGTCACCCCTGGGTAATGCCACTGCTGATGAATGTGCTGATTATTGCATCACATTATTTTCCGATTTAACCAAAAAAGTCACCATGCAAAACCTTTATCATGATGGGGGATTCTCCAGCATGGGTATGAGTGAAAAAGCCATGCGGCAATATGACAAAAGTTTTGAGGAATGTGATTAATGTAAAGGCATCACAATGTTTTTTCCATATAGTAGTGAGGAATATTAATTTCAAGGAATTCTTGGCCTTTTTGCAAATAGCCCAGCTTCTGGTAAAACAAAACAGATTCTTTCCTGGCATGTAGCATAATATGTTCATAACCTTTTAAGTAAGCGAATGCTTCAGCATATCTGACAAGTTTTCTACCTATGCCCATCCCCTGATAGGATGGACGCACAGCTACCTGTCTCATTTGAATCATACCATTTTCTTTAGGCGTCAGAAGTAAAACACCTATGATGGAGGATGAATCTATGAAAGCTATGTGATAATCTTTAAATTCCTGATCAAGCTCTCTTTGATCAAACTTCAAACCCAAAGGACGTCTGAGGACTTTATTTCTGATTTCGACAGCTTCATTATACGCTAACGATTTAAATTCAATCAATTTTATCAGCATGGCTTTTATTCATAAAAACAGTTATTGACGTTTTCTAAGAACCACTATTTTGGAGTTCCGGTTTCAATGGGATTGTTTTCATCATTGCTCCATTCAAACCATCCTCCGTCATAAACACTGATTTTAGGCAGTCCCATAAGATAAGCGTTCATAAAGGCTTCGCTTCCCCGCCAACCGGTTCCGCAATAAAAAGCCAGGTGTTTATTTGTAGAAATGCCAAGTTCCTGCCATTGATCCAGTACTTCGTGGTATTCCAGCATGGTGTGATCCAAATTCCGGTAGTTCTCCATATGGTAGGCATCGCTTCCGCAATTCCCAAAGACTGCACCCGGGATTCGTCCTTTTTTTTCAATATAATGGTAACCACTGACCTTACCAATGAACTCATCCCAACTTCTTACACTTATTAGATCACCTTTTTCAGAGGATAATAGTTCCTTGGCCTCCGGAGTACCTATGAATATCTCAGGATTTACAGGGATTTTCTTTCCAAATTCCTGTACCGGAACGGGTTTGGTTTCAGATTGCGTGAGTGGATATCCCTCATCCAGCCAGGCTGTCAGTCCGCCATTCAGAATTCTTACATCATTAACACCTGCATACAGCATAATGGCGGCACAGCGCATGGCAGCAAGGTGACCGGCACTCTGACCTGGATAAGGATCATCATTGTTCGGATGAGCAAATCTGCCATAGAGAATGACGGTTGAATCGTGTTTTATTCCTGATTGCTCCAGCGTTCCTTTTAGTTCTTCCGGTGAGCGCCGGTTCCAGGTTTCAGTAGATTCCAGCCAATTGGTATTTAATGAAATGGCACCCGGTATATGCCCGCCGGAATAATCTGCTTCAAAACCGTAATGCGTATGGCAAATGACATATTCATTTTCAGAAATCAATTGTTTATTTTTTCGCTCCACGATATCATTTACCCATGCGGGGTAAACAAGTTGTTGATGCCTCGCAAGCTTTTCCATAGGAAACTTATTATTTACCGACCACTCATCAATAAAATGATGATATAACTTTACATTTTTATACCCCGCATGTATCAATAATTCAGCTACCTGAGCAGCATCCTTTTCCGTATATCCATAAACAATAACATCATTTTCCTTTCTGATGTTTTTTGATCGCACAATATCCAGCCAGTCAAGGTACTTTGACCATTTCAGCGGCAAGCTTTTAGCCCCTTTGATATGGCCACCCCGGTGTTCTTTTTTAATTGGCCATCCATTATAGGCTTCTATTGGGCGAGCATCAATGATAGTAAGTCCCTGATTATTTATCTCCCCGAATAGTGCATTCGTGGATATTTCCTTTAATTGTTTTTGCATCATGTGGGTTTTTATAATTAACAAATGTATAAATTTTTAGATGACCCCTCATCAAACATCCCTTTTAAAATGAACATGAATCCAATTTAGGAGTTTGCTCTATACAAAGGACATGAATCCAGTTTAGAAGTTTGCACTAGAAAAGGACATGAATACCGTTTACGAGTTTGCACTAACAAAAAGAGCTTACGATTTCACCAGAAGCAATTGAAATTGCGAATTCGCCCCAGGCAAATATCTACTAAGGATACTTGTAACAGGTTCATGGTATTTTTTATACCATACTGCCTAAATGACATTTAATAGCACGCAAAAATGTGTCATATTGGCATAATCCATTCATGGCATTGGATTTGATTTATTGGTACCGAATGTAATTAATACAAATTTATAAACCATTAAAATAATAGGAGATTTAGCCATGACACTCGTTAGAACAAGCAACGGAAATCATCCATCCTTTCCCTCTATTTTTAGCCATTTAATGGGCGACAAATGGATGGACTGGACGAATTCAAATTATTCGGATACCAATACCAGTTTGCCTGCAGTCAACATCAGGGAAAATGAGAAAGATTATTTAATTGAAGTGGCTGCACCTGGTATGAGTAAAAATGACTTCAAGGTGAACCTTGACAATGACACTTTAACCATTTCATCTGATAAGAAAGAGGAAGCATTAAAAAAAGATGAATGTTATACGAAAAGAGAATTTAGCTATCAATCATTTCAACGAACATTCTCCATTAATGAAAGAGTAGTTGACGGGGAAAAGATTGAAGCCAAATATGAAAATGGGATTCTTACCATTCAATTGCCCAAGAAAGAAGAATTAAAGCCTAAATCGAGAAAAATTGAGGTTTCTTAATAAACTGTGAAGATCGAGTAAATAAAAAAAATTGGGTTCATGACCATAAATCCCGGTTAATTAAAATTATCCGGGATTTTTTAGCTTACATTCCCATGCTTACTCATGCATCCATATTTCATCTGTGATAAATTTTATGTTAAACCATTGTATTTCAAATAAATAATAAATACTAAAAACAACTTACGTATTTCAAATGCCGATGGAGCCCTCATGCTTATTTGCCTTCGGCGAGCTCGCAAGCTCGGTTCATCTCCTTGTTGTGCAAGAAAGTGAATGAGGGATTCATGGCAAGAAAACAACACACCAAAGTCCAACACGCCATCATTAAATCACAATCTTAATCCCATCACCAACACATCATCAATTTGTTTTTCCTCCTCCATCCAGTTGACAAGAATATCATCAAAAGCTTTCTTTTGTTCCCTCATGGGGCTTTTATGCATGTCTAAAAAGAGACTTTTCATCCTTTTCGCTGAGAATTTATGCTTTATGGGACCGCCGAACTGATCCTGATAACCATCTGACATCATATAGATCACGTCCCCTTTATTAACATCGATGACCTGATTGGTGAAAGGTTCCTTATCTTTCAGATGATTTCCAATGGGCATGCGGTTGGCCTTATAAACGTTCAATTCATCATTTTGTATCAGATATAAATGGTTATATGCCCCTGAGAACTGAATTTTCATCTCTTTGGGATCATAAATGATCAGGGACAAATCCATGCCATCATCGGTCGCCTGACCGGATAAAGAAAGGGTTGATTTTACTTTATCCCTGAGCCAGTTAAGAATAAAGCTGGCTTGACAGCAATCATTGCGGTTTACAATTTCATTGAGAAAAGAAATGCCCAACATGCTCATAAATGCCCCGGGAACTCCATGTCCCGTACAATCAGCCGCCACCACCACCATTTTTCCCTCCTTGGAAGTGGCCCAGTAGAAATCACCACTCACCACATCTTTTGGTTTAAACAAAATAAAGTGATCCTGGATGAAATCATCGAGTATATTTTCGGCAGGCAATACCGCATCCTGAATCCTGCTGGCATACCTGATGCTGTCCTTAATGGCTTTATGCTGTTGCTTTACCTGGTTCTCAGCTTTCACCCTTTGAGTGATATCCGATCCATAGGTTTGCACCACATTAATCTCATTGATTCCTTTTAGAATAAAACGGTATTTTTTATCATCCCTGGATATATCTATGGTTTCAATCCTGCCATGCTTGATAAACGCTGGAATATTCATCTCTTCCAATTCAGGGATTAATTGTTTGACGTTTTCATCCAGCAGGGATTCTTTATTAAAGCTTTCCAGTGCTGCCGGATTGGCTTGCAAAATGATCCCTTTGCTGTCAAATCTGAGCACAGGTTCCGGGTTCAGTCTGGCAAACATAGCCATGGATTCCAATTGCTGCTGCGCCTCCAGTCTTGCCGTGATATCCGATCCATAAATCTGGCATATGTTTAAATGTGCTATGCCCCTTAAAATAAAACGGAAATACCGGCTTCCAACTTTGGCATCAATGATGGCAATTTGGCTGTCACGGATTAATACCGACACATCCGTCTCTTTGATTTCCGCAATAAAGTTTTGAATACCCCCTCCCAATAATTCTTCCACCTGAAATGCATTTAATGCTGCAGGATTGGCCTGTAAAATGGTACCTTCCCTGTCAATTCTCAACACAGGTTCCGGATTCAACTCTGCAAAAAGCGCCATGGATTCAACCTTCTTTTGCGCTTTGATCCGTTCCGTGATCTCAGAACCATATATCTGACAAGCTTCCAAACGATTGATCCCTCTGAAATTAAACGAAAAAGTACGTTCATCAATTTCAACCTGGAAATTCTCAATGTTGTCATGCTTGATTAAATCATGAATATCAATTTTTTTGGTCTCCGGAATGATTTCATGGATATGGTGGTTAACCAATGAATTTTTATTGAATAAGGCATTAGCGGCCGGATTAGACTGTAAAATTCGTCCTTTTAAATCGAACCTTAGCACCGGTTCGGGATTCATCTCGGCGAATAATGCCATGGATTGTATTTCATCTTTCGTTGCAATTTTTTCCATATTGAATCATTTATCGTAGTTCCTGTTGCTTTTTAATCAACGAGATTAAATAGTTTACCGTAAAAGCAGAATTTACAATGGCCTCCATAAACGACAAATCATAGGGAGTGATGTCATTTTCTTTATTGAAAGCAATAAAAGAAATGTCTTCCTCATGAAAATTGACAAAATTATGAATGTTAAAGTTTAAAAAACTTAGCACCCGCTTGTCAAATTTAAATTTTTCATCAAATTTTTCTTCGTTTTTAAACAATTTTCTTGAAGAAGTTACCATCCCTTTGTTTTTTCTTGATTCCCAAATAGGAGCATCTGAATCCCTGGAAATAATAATTTGATCAGATTTTTCGATTTTTTCGTTATCATCTCTTTTAAAGACATATCCCTTCAGGTTCCCCTGATGGTCTATATTGGTTATAAAAACCCCATGGTATCCTTCCGCCAGGACAAATTCCGCCAACCGGTCATATCCAACAGCTGACTTTAATTGTTCATCAATTCCGAGCATGGTTTGTTTCAAAAAGCTTCTGATTTTTTGTATTTTTTCATCCAGGTTTTTTCTTAATGTCACATCTTCCAACCAAACCAGAAGGTTTTTGCTTTCTTCATCAGCTTTAATATTCACATTATACCACTTACCCAGTTTATCCGCACAAAACTCATCCACTTCATGTTTAAATGTCTTACAACTTGCCGTTATTAACTGATCCACAATTTCTTTTTTTTCATTATCCACAAAATCATAAAACGTCCTGATATGATTTTCATTAAACAGTTTTTTAGTCAGCCCTTCTGCTGCTATGATTTCACCATCCACATTCATCACAAAAGCAGGGTCTTTCTTTTCAATGGGCAATTTGACCAGGGTATTGATGTTTCTGTTTGAAAATTTTACGGAAGCTTTTGAAATGGACTGAACAATTACCGGAACGATGAAAGGAACAAAAGAAGCAAAAACCCCGATGCCCTGGAAAAAATTGATGACAAGGCCAATGAAAAAAGCAATCACATAATTCAGAGGGGTCATAAATTCTTTAAGTAGAAATCTTAGGAAAATAAATACGGGATGTTCTTTTTTGTCCATTTTATTATATTTTAAAGGTTAAAGTTAATAAATTAATTATTAGGTTGGTCGAAAAAAAATTCATTCCTTACAAATTTAATTCATAACTGCGAATGCTGCCTTTTTGTAGATGGAATTCAAAAAAATATCTGAAATGCTTGGCTGTTTAGGTTTAAATTTTTATATTTCTACACTGAATTCTTAACCTTAAAACCTAAAAGATTATGAACCTATCAAACAGATTTAACATTATTCTGACAGGTTTACTCGCAGGATTGTTTCTGATGTCCTCCTGCACTGTTCAAAGAGATAAATATGAAGTTGCCTCACCCAATGAAAAGATAAAACTAAAGATCTCCTTAAAGCAGGGTAAACCTCAATACACCATTCATTATCATGGAAAAGAAATCATAAGTCCCTCGGAGCTTGGAATAAACCTCGATAAAGGCATCAATCAAAACAGCCAGTTTAAAATTACAAATGTCCAAATGGAAGAAATTAACGAAACGTGGCAACCATTATGGGGCATTAAAAAGGATTATCAAAACCATTACAATGAAATGAAAATGACGCTGGAAACATCTGATGATTCAAATTATGAAATGCAGCTTATCTTCAGGGCTTATGATGAAGGCATGGCTTTCCGTTATCATATTCCGGAACAGCCGGAATTATCAGCATTCAGAATTAAATCAGAAACAACCGGTTTTAATTTTCCAGCCAATCATGAATGCTTTGCCCATCCGAGGAGGGGCTTCGAAGGAAACTATGAAAATACATTCGATCCCATTACCTTATCTGATATTACCCCGGAATCATTGTATGGCATTCCATTATTGGTTAAGTCAAAAGAATGCTGGGTCGCACTGATGGAAGCAGATTTAACCAATTATTCCGGCATGTCTTTGACAGGAAAAAGTCAGACTCCAAATGGATTAATAAGTAAGCTTGCCCCTTACAGGGCCAAACCGGTCCCGCCCAACAACAGACCGGTTCCTACCGATGATCAAAAAGATCTCACTGTGGTAGGTAGCACTCCCCTTTCTTCACCCTGGCGGGTATTTATGATCGCTGAAAAAGCAGGGGCATTCATTGAATCCCCGCTGATTTATAACCTGAATGATCCCAATAAACTGGAAGACATATCCTGGATTAAACCGGGTAAAGTAACCTGGCCCTGGTGGAATGGGAGAATTGCAGAAGGGAAAGCATTCTCGGGAGAACCCGGAACTGTATTAATGAAACATTACACTGATTTTGCAGCCAGAAATGACATTCCTTACCTTCTTGTTGACGCTGGTTGGTATTCAATGGAAGGAGATGCATGGGATCAACCGGAGAAAGAAGATATCCTGACCATGGAAGAGACGCGCGCCGATTTTTATAATATACATGAAGTCATTGATTATGCCAACGAAAAAAAGGTGGATGTGATGCTTTGGTTGCATGTGGGCTCCATCATCAATCAGGATCAAGTTGACAAAGTTTTGGCTGCAGCTGCAGAATGGGGAGCCAAAGGAATAAAAATAGATTATTATGGAGGCGAATACCAGGAATTGGTGAACCATATTCATTACATCCTGGAAATCGCTGCCAAGCATCAGCTTTTGGTTGACTACCATGGTGCCTACAAACCCACAGGAATTCACCGGACATATCCTCATTTTATGACCAGTGAAGGTATACTTGGCTTAGAATGGTCGAAAGGCAATAAAATCCCGAAACCGGCTCATAATGTGACCATTCCTTATACCCGGATGTTATGCGGACCGATGGATTATACACCAGGTGCATTTGATTTGGACGGTACTGAAGAATCTCCCAAGTATGTCCAAACCACCCGTGCTCATCAAATGGCGATGTATGTGGTTTATTTCTCTCCCCTGCAGATGCTGGTTGACTATCCTGCCGCTTATGAAGGAGCTCCGGAACAGTTTGAGTTTTTGAAAGAAGTTCCGGTCACCTGGGATGATACCAAATTCATCAAAGGAGAACCCGGTCAGTTTATTGCGGTTGCCAGAAAAAATGGTCATGACTGGTATATCGGGATCATGAATAACCACCGGGCCGGAAGAGACGTAAGTATTCATTATGACTTTCTGGAAGAAGGAAAAAATTACAAAGCACATATTTACAAAGATGCAGAAGATGCCGATCAAAAGCCTGAACATGTTTCAGTGGAGGAAGATATGGTAAAAGCCTCGGACAATCAATCATTTAAATTAGCCTCGGGGGGAGGGACAGCTATTTGGCTGGAAGCTCAATGATGTAAATGTACCAAAATGTGCACACAAAACAGCAAATATCACATTGCTGAATATTTACTTCACCCATTGAATGGCGTTTTCAATCAATTGCCTGTAATTTGGGTCTTTATGAGCCCCCGGAACATATCCCAGCATAATATATACGATTCCGGATGAAGCATATTCGTTTGTCCATGCCACATATTCAGCACACTTTTCATGATCCGTCGCCAGCAATGGCTGAATATCCGGTTCTGTATGTATATTGTAATACCCCTCATCATAAATGGAAAAATCAGACATGCCATAGGTAACTGGATGAGTATCATCAATGACTTCAATATCAAGGGTTATATCATGTTTATAGCCTGATTTTTTAGCTTTTGTCTTGGTATCCCTTACATATTTTCCACCGATGATTTTGCTGAAATCATCCCATTCCTGATAGGAGACCAGGGAATGGTGAAGAAATACCATTCCTTTGCCCTGACTTAGCAATTTAAGAAATGCTGATTTTTCATCGGGTTGAACTTCCTCCGACATATCATAAAATACAAGGGCATCATATTCCTCCATGACCGGATCATCATACATGGCATTTGCACGAGGTTGGGAAGCCGTATCATAACGGATGTTATCAAAGCTATTGACGATGTCAAAAAAAGATGTCTGATCAAATTTATGACCACCGGTAATCACCAAAATGTTTACTTCCTTATCAGCTACCCCCTTTCCATGATAAACTGATATCATGGTAAGTATCAAAATGAGGAATAATATATTATTCATATTTCTTTTCATGTTAGATACTTACACATTTCTTATAAAAATAGATATGAATGGAATGCAATAGGTGATAAAAGTCCTCAGAATAATATTTAATCGCCACAAAACAATAACACATAAATATGGCTGAAAATTAAAAAACCATACAACAATCCCTCAAAAGAAATCCAAAAAAAATGATTAAATTTGTTCGAAAACACTCTGTATGGGAAATAGGAACTTAATAATGAAAACGAGTACGATTATTTTCACCGAATTGCTTTCGGAACCGCTAAGGTGATAACTGAATACATTTCAGTTGGAAAACCATATAAAAACATTAAAAAAGTTTATTCGATTAATATAGTGTATTTTGACCTGGGACAGGGAGAAGATTATGTTTATCAAGGCAAGACAGAAATTATTGGGATACATAAAGCTGACAAATTAAAATTATCTACTAAGCAGAAAGAATTATTAGGCGGCAAGACAGACCCTTCCCAAATTTATCCCGAATACTACGTTATTAAAGTCAACAATTTCGATGATATTGCCAAAGATACGCTTGACCAGTGGATGTATTATTTAAAAAACAATGAGATAAAAGATGATTTTAATGCCTTCAATACTTGGGACACCCTGATTCCTGCCATATCCTCTATAATT
>CAYFUP010000052.1:0-18461 GCA_964346235.1 uncultured Bacteroidales bacterium
ACTGCATTTACCTGATATCATTCAGAATCGAATAAATTGAATTGATAATTGACAGGATATCAAATAAACAATAGATTCACCATTTAATTTGATTCTTTTTATTGTAAATATTCTATTTATACAATTTTATTTTTATCTTTCCGAGGATAAATAAATATTAACCATCGTTTAACTAAAATGCTTTTAAAGTGGATTTACTGAAACAAATAAAAGAACAGGCAAGATTATCACAAAACCGTATTGTGCTGCCCGAAGGAACCGAAGAGCGAACCATACATGCTGCCAACAAAATCATCAGTGAAAATATCGCAAAAATCATTTTAATAGGCAATAAAAATGAAATTCTCAAAAAAGCTGATGAATTAAACTGCGAGGCGATTGAAGGGGCCAATATTATTGATCCCGGTGATTTTGATAAGAAAGAAGAATATGTTGATTTATTGGTGGACATCAGAAAGAAAAAAGGTTTGACGAAAGAACAAGCGGCAGAATTATTAAAAGACCCATTGCATATTGGGCCTGTGATGATAAAAAACAACGATGCTGATGGTGAAGTGGCCGGAGCCATTAATTCTACCGGGAATGTACTCCGACCGGCATTTCAGATTGTAAAAACCATGCCTGGAATAAGCATCGTTTCAGGGGCATTTATTATGTTGACCGATAAACCTGAATATGGCCAGGACGGAATACTGGTATTCGCCGATTGTGCCGTCAATCCCTGTCCCAGTAAAGAACAGCTGGCTGAAATAGCCATTTCAACGGCTGAAACAGCCAAAAATATAGCCCGCATAGAACCGCGTGTTGCCATGCTTAGCTTTTCCACCAAAGGCAGTGCAAAAGATGAAATGGTGGATAAAGTCATTCAGGCCACTCAACTGGCCAGAGAAAAAGCTCCTGAGCTGTTAATTGACGGTGAATTGCAAGCTGATGCCGCATTGGTTGAAAAGGTTGGCAATCAGAAAGCTCCTGACAGTCAGATAGCCGGAAAAGCTACCGTACTGATATTTCCTTCCCTGGAATCGGGAAACATTGCCTATAAGCTGGTACAGCGATTGGCGGGAGCGGAGGCCATAGGACCGATTTTACAGGGCATGGCAGCTCCCATCAATGATTTGTCAAGGGGCTGCTCAGTCAGTGATATTGTCAACATGGTTGCCATCACAGCCAACCAGGTCAAATCATAAACCCGGCATCATTCAGAAATTTATGTAAACGATAGTATAAAAATCCTTCTTAAAGAAAATAAACTATGTCAAAGATTATTACGGAATCCATTGAAAATTATGGTTTAAGTAAAAAAGATCAACCAAAGATTCAGTTTTCCAAAATTGGTATTGTTGGTTGTGGAACAACGGGACAAAGCATAGCCAGAGAGATAAGCAGTCATGGAATGGAAGTAGCCTTTATCGAACTGGGAGAATCCCAAATTCAATATGCATATGAAGGCATTGAACGGGAACTAGACTCGCAAATCGAACATTGGGGAATGACTTCCGGTGAAAAAAAGGCCATTATGTCAAGAATAAAAGGTTATACGGATTACAGTTATTTGGGGGGATGCGATCTCGTGATTGAATCCATCCTTTCGACCAACCGGGAATCCGCTGTGGATATTCGTAAGGAAGTTTTTAAAAATATTGAAGCCTATGTATCGCATGATTCCATCATTGCCACCAATTCTACCACACTGGTGATTACCGAACTATCATCTGAACTGGAGCACAAAGACCGGTGCGTAAGTTTGCATTTTATTTCCAATGCTCCGGATTCCAAAATAGTAGAGGTAGTCAGGGGACTTTATACTTCCGATGAGTCATACAACAATGTTTTAAAATTTATCAAGCTGATAGGCAAGAAAGCCGTGCCGGTTGAGGAATCTCCAGGTCTGATAACCGTGCGGATGTTCGTTCTCATTATCAACGAAGCTTGTGAAATCCTGTTGGAAGGTGTGGGAAAAAAGGAAGATATAGATCTGACCATGAAAACCGGTTTGGGGCTTTCACTGGGACCGTTTGAAATGTCTGATAAAGTAGGATTGGATAAGGTGCTGCGATGGATGGATAATCTTTACCAGGAATTTGGAGACATCAAATACAAAGCATCGCCTTTAATCAAAAGACTGGTAAGGGCCAATCAATTAGGACGAAAAACCCTGAAAGGTTTTTATGAATATGATGAAAACGGCAAAAAGATATGTAAGTGAGATAATCCAAAAAATTGAATATTTACAGAAGTAAAACATAAATCCTATCTGAACATGAAAATATTAGTATTGAATTGCGGCAGTTCATCCATAAAATATCAGCTTTTTGATATGGCCACCGGAAAAGTGCTTTCCAAAGGCATTGTAGAAAAAGTAGGAATGAAAGGGTCATTCTTAAAGCACGAAAAAGAAGATGGGGAAAAAGTCAGGTTTGAAGGAGAGATTCTCGATCATCAAACGGGGATTGAATATATATTGGGTGTGTTAACCAGCGAAAAACACGGATGCCTGAAAAATCTGCGGGATATTGAAGCCGTTGGTCACAGGGTAGTGCATGGTGGTGAAAAATTCAGCGAAAGCGTTTATATCGATGATGATGTATATAAAGGCATCCAGGAAGTAACAGAACTGGCACCCCTCCATAATCCTGCCAACCTTAAAGGAATTAATGCCATTAACATATTGATCCCTGATGTGCCTCAGGTGGCTGTATTTGACACGGCATTTCACCAGACCATGCCCACGCATGCTTATATGTATGCCATCCCTTATTCCCTCTATAAAAAATATGCCATCCGGCGCTATGGTTTCCACGGCACCAGTCACCGTTATGTTTCAAAGCGAGCTTGCGAAATACTTGGCGTGGATTATGCCAAACAACGGATTATTACCTGTCATTTAGGAAACGGTGCTTCTATGACTGCCATCAAGAAAGGTCAATCGGTGGATACCTCCATGGGATTAACTCCGGTAGAAGGCTTGATTATGGGAACTAGAACAGGAGATCTGGATTTGGGTGTACTAACCTTTATTATGGATAGGGAAGAGATAGGTATTTCTGCAGCCAATACCTTAATCAACAAACATAGTGGCGTCTTAGGTGTCACAGGGGTTTCCTCAGATATGCGTGAAATTGAAGAAGCCGCATGGGAAAATGGAAATGAAAGGGCACAACTTGGTTTGGATATGTACTTTTATAAAGCCAAAAAATATGTGGGTTCATACATTGCTGCCCTGGGAGGCGCTGATATGATAGTATTTACCGGTGGAATAGGAGAGAATGGTTCAGAAACCCGCGAAGCCATCCTTGAGGGACTTGAATTTATGGGGATCAAAATTGATCAAAATAAAAATGAAGGGCTTAGGGGAAAAGAAGCAATCATTTCAACGGATGATTCCAGGGTAAAAGTCCTGGTAGTGCCCACCAATGAAGAATATGTAATTGCATCTGACACAGAATCCATCATTCAGGAGCGATTAAAATAATAATTTCGATTGGCACAATGCCCGGCAATTAATCGTGCACTGGTATTTTTATTTTGGCAAGAGACAGCAGCTATATTAAAACAGGTTAATCAATGAAGTCTTTTGTGTGGATTTTTACGTTAATGTTTTTATACATATTCCCGGATTTTGCTTATGCAGGTAAAAAGCAGGCAGAAGTCAAGAAACAGAGAGAAGAGAAAGAGCAGCAGGATCAGGAGTCAGAAAAAACGAACTTTTATGTGGGTGGTGACTTTAGAATTGATGCATTTGCCGTGGAACTGAATTTCGATCTGTATCCGCATATCTCATATCAATTGCCCCTGAACTTAAAAGTTGGCGCCGGACCCTTTTATTTCTTCAGAAGGAATACTTTCTTGAAAAAAAACCGGCATTTTTATGGCTCCAAAGCATTCATACAATATTATTATGAAGACTTTTTTGCTCATGTTGAAGGAGAATTGCTTTTGGTGGATGAGGATTATCTTGAAAGTTTTAACATAGACCCGGTAAACAAATACAAGAAGGTGTGGGGTGTTTTGCTGGGAGCCGGATATAATGCGCAAATCAGTGATTATTTCAGCGCATATTTTATCATGGGATGGAATATCAACAGGAAGACATACACGCCTTACGAAAACCCTGTTTTGCGTCTTGGGGTGACTTATAATCTATAAGGTGACCCAAAATGGATAAAATTTCTTTACATATATTGGAATTTAATTTTTGGGTATAAAAGTTTTTGTTCTTTCAGTATTTTATTAATTTTGCATTTAAATATCTTTTTATCTTTATATACAATAATATGGCTTATGATAACTAAAACAGAACCAATCACCATTCAAAGCGAAAAAGTAGTGACCATCATTTATACGCTCCGAAGTGGAAATGAAAAAGGAGAGATTCTCGAACAAATCGAAGAAACCCGTCCACTTCAGTTTATTTATGGAATAGAAGGATTCCTTCCTAAATTTGAAGAAAAGCTAAACGGACTGAAAACAGGAGAGTCGTTTAGCTTTGGAATAAAATCCCGGGAAGCATACGGGGCTTATAATAATAAAGCGGTTTTTCCGGTACCCAAAAGTGTTTTTGAAATTAATGGCACCATAGATGAAAACATCCTTACCTTAGGCAATTCAATCACCATGAGGGATAATTCAGGCAATAAACACGTCGGTGTGGTCAAAGAAGTCCAAAATGAATTTGTTAAAATGGATTTCAATCATCCTTTAGCAGGAAAGGATCTCTATTTTGAGGGGAATATTTTGGATATCAGGGATGCCACTTCAGAAGAGTTACGGCATGGTCATCTTAAGCATGAATGCTCATGCGGAGGAAATTGCGATTGTGAAGGAGACTGTTCCTGCTCAGACGAAACTAGTGATGGAGGTTGCGGTTGCAATCATTAATTGCTCCTCAGAAACAGGTAAAAAGCAAGAATACCTAATAATATTGTCCTATAATTAATATTATGTTAAATAGAATAATTAACAAAAAGGGGAACAATTACGCTCCCCCTTCACTTTTCAAAATTTCTTAGGTTTACCGGATATTTGTATCATTATTTTCTTCTTTCCTGCCCTGCAGTTCTTCTAACTTGGCCGTTATTTCTTCGTATTTATCCATTTGCTGGAAACGATAATACAAGGTCTTTAAATTTTGTAATGTAGAGAGGTCATCCGTTCTTATCTCATTGGCCCTTTCAAAATATGGCAGGGCTTCTCTAAAAACACTGTCAGCCCTGGCTTTCTTCTTTTCATAGAGCTCATCATCAGTTTCCTCGTTTGCAATATCAGTCAGTTCTACAGCCCTGTTGTAAAAGATAACCCCTAAATTATAATAGGCATCGAAATACTCATCGTTCCTTTCAATGGCCTTTTTGTATGCCTCAATGGCTTTTTGGGTTTTATCCATTTTATCATATAAGGTACCTTCCGCAAAATACAAGGATGCATTTCCCGGATCCTGTTTTTTGGCTCTGGCAATATACTCCAGTGCGGCTTCCGTTTCACCGGAGAACAAGTAATAGTTCACCAATTCGATGACAATGTTTTTGCTGTTCGGATAGGCTTCAAAACCGCTTTTTAACGCATTGAGCATGGCTGTGGAGTCACCAATGTTCTGGTAACAATTCTTTAATAATAAATACAGATCCTCTCCTCCATAATCATATTTAATGGATTTTTTCATATAAGTGGCAGCGCTGTCCCACATTTCCCCTTTAAAAGCAGATAATGCCGCATTAAAATAGTTGGCAGTATCAATTTCATTATATACCGGCATTTCTTTCACTTTCGAGGAATATTTAAAATATTTGAATGCATTTTCAAAGTTGCTGTTTTGAAAGGCAGTAGCAGCCTTCTCATTCATTCGCTTATAAATCTCGATGATCTGCAAATCAATCTGTGTTTTTGTCGCCTTACTCATTTCCCCCATTTCATATGCCTGGTTATAATTCTTATAGGCAAAAATCAATGGATCATCCACCAATCTTTGAAACTCAGATTTCTCCGAATTAGCAATGGTTTGATAGACAAGTCCACGCACGTAGTATGTTTTTGGCCATGTTTTGGTTTCTTCAAATTCTGTTGCCTTATTGGCGGCATTTAATGCGGTATCCAGCTTCTCTTTAGCTTTAGCCCATCGTAGTGCGTAATTAACATATTTCTTAGGGCCACAACTGCTTAATATTAATACAGTTATAATTATTGTAAAAAGTAAGGAATTTGCTATTTTCTTCATTTTTAAACTGATTTTTAGTTAATTTTTGCGCAAAAATAAAAGAAATAATATTAAAGTTCAAATATTTGCATGACAGGTAAAATACATTTCTACAACATATTATTCCTGTTCATCATTGCTTGAAACTTCTTCAAATTCTTTATTTCCTGGTACATTTATTACTGAGGCAATCGAATCCCCTTTTCGGATATTGAGAAGCCTCACTCCTTTCGTGGCTCTCCCGGTTACACGAATATTGGAAAGGGAAAGCCGTATGATGGTGCCTGATTTATTGATGATCATTAGGTCATCTTCTTCTGATACCGCTTTTAATGCGATCAGGTTTCCTGTTTTTTCATCAATGTTCATGGTTTTCACTCCCTTCCCTCTCCTGTTTGTAATCCTGTAGTTATTCAGTACACTTTTCTTTCCATAACCCTTCTCAGAAACAGCCAATATGAGCTGTTCCGGGTTTTCCACGCAAACCATGCTAACTACCTCATCTTCAGGGGATGAAAACGATACTCCTCTTACTCCTGTTGCCGTGCGACCTACTGCCCTGATCTGATTTTCTTTGAACCGGATGGCTTTTCCGGATTTCACGCCAAGCAGGATTTCATTAATGCCATTGGTAAGTTTGGCTTCTATAAGCTTATCATTTTCTTTTAACTGAACGGCATTTATGCCTTTTTGCCTGGGCCTCGAATAAGCTTCCAGGGAGGTCTTTTTGATAATGCCATTTTTGGTCGCCATCACAATATAATTATTGTTAATGTATTCCGGCTCAGTCAGGTTATCAACATTGATGAATGCCTGCACATAATCATCGGCTTCTATCTGGATAAGATTCTGTACAGCCCTGCCCTTTGATGTTTTTGTTCCTTCAGGGATTTCATAGACCTTCGTCCAGAAACATTTTCCTTTTTTGGTAAAAAACAACAAGGTATTGTGATTCCGGGCATGAAACATGGATTCAAGGAAATCCTCATCGCGGGTGGTACTTCCTTTAACACCGATTCCTCCCCTGTTTTGGGTCCTGAATTCGGTCAACGGCAACCTTTTTATGTAACCCAGATGTGAAATGGTTATCACCACATCTTCATCAGCATAAAAATCCTCCGGATTAAATTCCCCTTCGTCCGGTATTATCTCTGTTCTCCGCTCATCGCCATATTTTTCTTTTACCTCGATTAATTCATCTTTGATAATATTCATCCTTAAGTCTTCATTTTCAAGCATTTCTTTCAAATGCTTAATCAATTCCTTTAACTCTTCATATTCCTTTTTGATTTTTTCCCTTTCCAGACCTGTCAACCGCTGCAAACGCATATCCAGAATCGCCTTGGCCTGCACTTCTGTCAGTTCAAAATTATTCATTAAACCATCTCTCGCCTCATCAGGTGTCTTGGAATCCCTAATCAGCTGAATAACCTCATCCAGGTGATCCAGCGCAATTAATAATCCTTCCAGTATATGGGCCCTTTTCTCTGCCTGTTCCAGATCATATCTGGTCCTTCTCACCACCACTTCGTGTCTGTGTTTAACAAACTGACTGATAAATTGCTTCAGGTTTAATAGTTTCGGCCTTCCGTCAACAAGGGCAATGCTGTTAACATTAAAAGTACTTTGTAACTGACTGTATTTGTATAATTTATTCAGAACTACATTGGCATTGGCGTCTTTTTTCAGTATAATAACGATACGCATGCCGGTTCTGTCCGTCTCATCATTGATATATGAAATGCCTTCAAGTTTCTTTTCATTAATGAGCTCAGCAATTTTTTTGATCATCTCAGCTTTGTTCACCATGTATGGAATCTCATTCACAATGATCTTGTCTCGTCCTGATGAAGTCACTTCAATGGTTGATTTTGCCCTAACCACAATTTTTCCTTTGCCGGTCTCATAGGCATCTCTAATTCCCTGATACCCATAAATAATTCCCCCTGTCGGAAAATCAGGCCCTTTAATATATTTTAATAATTCACTGACTTCTATATCCCTGTTTTCGATATATGCCACAATGGCATCAATGACTTCGTTTAAATTATGCGGAGCAATGCTCGTGGCCATGCCCACGGCAATCCCAGTAGCCCCGTTAACCAGCAGAACGGGCAGCCTGGTCGGCAACACAGTGGGCTCTTCCAGTGAATCATCGAAATTCAGCTGGAAATCAACCGTGTTTTTATCTATATCACTCAATGTTGTTTCAGAAATTCTGCGCAATCTTGCCTCGGTATAACGCATGGCTGCGGGACTGTCTCCGTCCATCGATCCAAAATTTCCTTGTCCGTCAACCAATGGATACCGCATTGCCCATGGTTGAGCCATCCTGACCATCGCTTCATATACGGAAGAATCCCCATGGGGATGATATTTACCCAGTACCTCTCCAACAATTCTGGCAGACTTTTTGTAAGGTCTATTGGCGTAAAGGCCTAAGTCTGACATCCCGAAAAGCACACGGCGATGTACAGGTTTCAGGCCATCGCGAACGTCCGGAAGGGCGCGGGAGACAATGACTGACATTGAATAATCAATGTAAGCCGATTTCATTTCTTCTTCAATGTTGATGGTTGTTATCTTTTGTCCTTCTAACATAGCAATTAATAATTATTTAAGAATCTTTGATTTATGTTTTATAAGATTGTAAAAATATACAAAAAATAGCGAACTAAAGTAATACGATTTTGTTAGAAAAATATTACAAAATTTAAAATTTATTAACAGTTTAATGATTTTAGGAAAGTTAAATTCATTAATTTTACATATTGTTTATTTGAAAATCAGAAATATATTATACGGGGGTATCAATGGACGCTAAATTTTCTCAAAAGATTAAAGATGTACTGGCATACAGCAAAGAAGAAGCAGCAAGGCTTGGAAATTCCTATGTAGGGACGGAGCACCTCTTCCTTGGAATACTGAGGGAAGGCGAAGGCATGGCCATTGACGTGATATTGGCTTTAAACCTTGGAATAAGTGATATAAAGCGCAATATTGAGTCAATGATTAAATCAAACAAACCGCTTCCTTTGGCTGAAACTGATAACATACCATTATATAAATCAGCTGAAAGGGCCTTGAAGCTCATTTATTTAGAAGCCAAATCTTTTAAAAGTGAAACGATCAATACGGGACATTTGCTGCTTTCCATTCTGAAAGATGAAAACAGCCTTGTGACCAAAATATTTTTAGATAATAACGTGGATTACTACATGGTACGGTCTGAAATGCAGAAAATCATACCGAAAGCCAAATCCGATTTTCCTGATGAAGAATCCAAACCGCCATTTGAAGGTTCGTCGGGAGGTGGTGCAGGTGGTTCTTCCGCTTCCTCTAAATCAAGTTCTGAAACACCAGTACTTGATAACTTTGGACTCGACTTAACGAAAGCGGCAGAAGAAAACAGCCTTGATCCAATCATCGGCAGGGATAAAGAAATTGAAAGACTGGCTCAAATCCTCAGCAGAAGGAAAAAGAACAATCCCATACTCATCGGGGAGCCTGGTGTCGGAAAATCTGCCATTGCAGAAGGACTGGCAATGCGTATCATTCAAAGAAAAGTATCACGGGTATTGTTCGATAAGCGGGTGGTTACGCTTGATTTGGCCTCTATCGTGGCAGGTACAAAGTACCGCGGTCAGTTTGAGGAAAGGATCAAAGCCATTTTAAATGAACTGGCCAAAACCAATAATGTCATTCTCTTTATTGATGAAATCCATACCATTGTGGGTGCAGGTGGTGCTACAGGCTCGCTTGATGCAGCCAATATGCTGAAACCGGCCCTGGCACGGGGGGAAATTCAGTGTATCGGTGCCACAACCCTGGATGAATACAGACAACATATCGAAAAAGACGGGGCACTTGAACGAAGGTTTCAAAAAGTCATGATCGAGCCTACCACTGAAGAAGAAACCATTCAAATATTGAATAACATTAAAGAAAGGTATGAAGATCATCACAATGTGTTATACACAGAAGAAGCCATTGATAGTTGTGTCAAGCTTACCGAGAGGTATATCAGCGACCGGCATTTACCGGACAAAGCCATTGACGCATTAGATGAGGCCGGTTCAAGGGCACATATTTCAAATATTGTTGTCCCGGACAGGATTATAAAACTTGAAGAACAAATTGAAGAAACCAAGAAGGAAAAAATAAAAGCCGTAAAAAATCAAAATTTTGAGTCAGCGGCCAATTACAGGGACAAGGAAAAAGACCTTATAGAGACCCTGGAAGAAGAAAAAAGAAAATGGGAAAAAGAGCTTACCAAGAATAAGGAAACGGTGGACGAAAACATGGTTGCTGAAGTGGTTGCCATGATGAGCGGTGTACCCGTACAGCGAATAGCGCAGGCAGAAGGAGCAAGATTAATCAAGATGGGCGAAGAATTGAAAAATAAAGTGATTGGACAGGCAGATGCCATCGATAAAATTGTTCGCTCCATTCAAAGGAACCGCGCCGGACTCAAAGATCCGAACAAACCCATCGGTTCATTCATTTTCCTCGGTCCAACCGGTGTCGGAAAAACCCAGCTTGCCAAGATTCTGTCGGAATATCTGTTCGACAGTCAAAGTGCAATGATACGAATTGATATGAGTGAATACATGGAAAAATTCTCCGTATCCAGGTTGGTCGGAGCTCCTCCTGGTTATGTCGGTTATGAAGAAGGAGGACAGCTGACAGAAAAGGTTAGAAGAAAACCATATTCTGTAGTGCTGCTGGATGAGATCGAGAAAGCCCATCCGGAAGTATATCACATCCTGCTTCAGGTCATGGATGAAGGTCAGCTGACCGATAGCCTTGGAAGAAGGGTGGATTTCAGAAACACCGTGATCATTATGACATCCAATATCGGAACCCGTCAATTGAAAGAATTCGGACAGGGTGTTGGTTTTAGCACCCAGGCAAAACAAGAGTCTATGAATGATTATTCCAAGGGAATTATTCAAAAAGCGCTGCAAAAAACATTTGCCCCCGAATTCCTCAACAGGGTTGATGATGTGGTACTGTTTAATACCCTTTCAAGAGATGATATCCATAAAATCATTGATATCGAGCTCAAAGGACTTTATGACAGGGTATTGAATATGGGTTATCATATAAAAATTTCAAATGCCGCCAAAGATTATATTGCTGATAAAGGATATGATACCCAGTTTGGTGCGCGACCCCTGAAACGATCAATACAGAAATACCTGGAAGATTTGATGGCTGAAGAAATCATCAAGGCCGAAATAAAGGAAGGAGATACCATTGTGGTAAATTACAGCAAGAAGAATGATCATATTACCATAAAGGTTCAGGAAAGCCAGCAAAATAAAGAAGCCAAAGAAGCAAAAGAAAATTCCGGAGAGTCGGAAAAGACTTCCTCCTCTTCATCGGACCAAAATAAATCAATGCTTAATTAGTGGATCTAAGATAATTATCATGATACAAAAGGCCTGTTTCAATATGATTCAGGCCTTTTTTTTGAAACATTTCTGCATAATGGTTGTTTATAAAGATAATCATTTAATAAAAATCATTATGGAAAATACCGGATTAGATGTAAGATTCAAAGGCAATCCCATTACCATTCTGGGAAACAAAAGTAAAAAAGGCGAAAAAGCCAGTGATTTTGTGGTTTTAGATACAAATGCCAGTCCGAAAAAGTTATCGGATTTTAAAAACAAGATAAAAATTTTGTCTGTATTCCCATCTGTTGACACAAGCGTTTGCGATGCACAAAATAAACGTTTCAATGAGATAGCGGCATCACTGGACGATGACGTTGTGATCCTCGGAATATCCAATGACCTCCCTCCTGCTTTAAAACGTTATTGCGGGGCTGAAGACATTGACAAAGTCATTACCTTATCGGATCACAAAGATCTGGATTTTGCGTCAAAATATGGATTCTTGATTGAAGAATTGCGCTTGCTCACCAGGGGAATCGTCATTATTGATAAGAATGATATCATCCGCTATGTAGAATATGTTCCTGATGTATCCGAAGAACCGGATTATGACAAAGCCCTGGGAGCACTGAAAGAAATGACAAGTTAGAAAATACCAACATATTTTTATTAAGTTGGGTGATAACATACACAACACTGAACAGCCCTGGTAAACCTTTTAAATGGTAATGCCTGGCTGTTCAAATACATACTTGGTAACCAGATTGCCTGAAACTTCTTCGAAATAATAATTTAATATATACATCCCTTCATTTTCAATGGTGGCGATTTCATTGGGGTCTTGCATATTATTATATGTAGGCAAAGGTCCATATTGTTGCTGCCATATCTTACGGGAATCGGCTGCGACATATAAAGGCTTTTTAAAATATTGTGCCATCAGGGCAATGGCCAAGGATCCCGTTTTATTGATAAAACCCTGTTGATGAATAATATCCGCTCCCAGGATTACCATATCTACTTCATTAAATATCAGTCCTATAGAAGCTTCAGTCAATAGTGTTACTTTAAATCCTGCTCCGGAAACCTGCTTCGCCTGTTCCAGTCCTTCATTATTGGGCGCTGATAAAGTCTGAAATACCTCCACCTGGTAATGATGAGCAGCAAAAAACCTGAATAAATCATGAATGGTAGCGCTGTTGCTGTGTAATAATACTTTGCTTTTGTTCAGTTGTATCATACCGGTTAAACTGGCTGCGATTTTTCGATGACTATTATTCCAGGTTTCCTGGTATTCAAGAAGCGATTTAGCCAATTTTTCTCCGCTTAAACCATCATTAAGCTGTTTTTCGAAATAGTCGATGAAATGCATTAATATGGCAAATCCCGGAAAGTTTTGTCTTATCCGTTTTAAATATTCAAGCAGCACTTCAACTTTTATTTCCCCGTTTTGAAGCAACCATAAAAAAAATTGAATGCAACGCTTTAGTATGTGTGCGGATCCTGATGATCTATCATTCAATATATTGTTTAAATCATGCTCCATCTTTTTAAACTTGTTTGCTTAGACTTTTTTGAGTTCTACTTCAATGGATTGATTATCAAGATAAGCTTTGGCATAAAATCCACTGCGAAATGAACCGGGATTGATAATTTGTGTTTCTCCGATTTTATCAGTACCATAAGCTTCATGAATGTGTCCGCAAAAACATGCCAGGGGTTTATATCTTTCAATAAAGTTGCGAACCGATTTGCTTCCTGCATGCTTCATGTACATGAGTTTGTCCATTTTGGTGTTATGCGGTGGATGGTGGGATGCCAAAACCAGAGGAAAATCATTCTTTTTTTGTTTGATGGCACGATCCAGGGATTTTTCGAAATCTTCTTCAGTAAGCTCATTGGGGGTATTGAAAGGGGTCTCCAGTGAACCACTTAATCCTATGAAATTGTAACTTCTGAAAGGAACCGTCACCTGATTAATGCTTAGAATTTCTCTCACGAGGTATTTTTCTACATCCGGATGGTCCACATTTCCGCTTATTGCAAAAATCCGCCTGTTGTATTTTCTGATGGCATCAATGACCATTTTTGCTTCCTGTTCTTTCCCAAAATGAGTAATATCGCCGGTAATTAAGACCAATCCTGAACTTTTTAATTCGTCTGCTATTGATTCCAGTTTTGAAATATTTCCATGTATATCCGTCAATACGACTATTTCCATATCTGTTTAATATATTAAGAAGGTGAGCATAACGCAGTTATTGACGTTTTCTTAGAACCATTATTTAGATTTTGAAGCCCAGAACTACAATATCGTCAACCTGCTCATAATCTCCCATCCAATCAATGAACGTCTCTTCAAGTATTTGCTTTTGCTCAGCCATGGGTTTATCATAAATATCAAGCAACAGGTTCTGAAAATTCTTGGTCATGAACTTTTCGTTATTTTCTCCACCAAATTGATCAATATATCCATCCGAAAACATATAGAGCCTGTCTCCTTCCTGCAATTGCATTTCATGATTTTCAAAGGGTTTTTCTTTAATATATATGCCGACCGGATTTCTGGTGGCCTTCAGTTTGATTAACTCCCCGTTTCTGATGATTAACAGGGGGTTATATGCTCCGGAGTATTGGAGATAGTTGGTATCAAAATCAATGATGCAAAAAGCCAGATCCATACCGTCTTTGGTGAGGGCATCCTGTGAAGACTGGCGAAGGGACTTTTTAACCCGTTTTCTTAATTCTTCCACCATATCACTGGCTTTCAGATTGCCTTCAAAAAATCGCTTAAGGTTTTTACTTAGTGCATCATTTAACAATGAAACCCCTAACATACTCATGAATGCACCGGGGACTCCGTGACCGGTACAGTCAGCAACCGCAATCAACACCGTGGCGGCTTTCCGGACGACCCAGTAAAAATCACCGCTGACAATGTCCTTTGGTTTATAAAGCACAAAATGCTCAGGAAGCACTTTTTTTACAAATGCATCCCTTGGCAATACTGCACGCTGAATCCGGCGCGCATAATAAATGCTGTCCGTGATGCTTTTCTGCTGTTCTAAAATTTTATCATTGGCTGCTTTGACCTTTTCTTCCGCTTTTTTGCGCTCCTGGATATTGGTTATAACACCCTGTATCCCGCTCACCACGCTATCTTCCATTATTCTTCTGAACTGAACACTGACCCACAAAGGTTCTCCTGATTTCCGGAATAACCGGAACTCATTAACACCCGGAATAGCGGTCTTTTTTACATAACTTTCTAAGTTATTTTGAATTTCTTCTTTGTCTTCGCTATAAACAATGGAAGAAAACGGCTGGTTGTTGAATTCAGAAGGATGATATTCAAGCAACTTTTCAATTGATGGACTTAAGTATGTGAAGGTAAGATCTTTATCCAAAGCAAAAATCACGTTATTCAGGTTTTCAATAAGCATTTTATACTTTTCTTCACTGTTCTGAATGGTTCTTTGCTTTGATAGTATTTCATCGCGCTGAGCGGTTATTTCTTCTTTATGCTGTTCCAGGGCTTCATTCGAAACCAGAATTTCTTCATGAGCCTGCTTTAGTTCTTGTGATTGTTCGATAAGCTCTTCTTTTTGACGACTGATCTGATTGCAGGAATAATAGTTTTCTATGGCAATGCTAACATAATTAGCCAGATTCTTCATTAAGTGAAAATGATTCTCGGTATAGGCATTTTTTCGATAATTTTTAATGGTCATGACCCCTATGTTCTTATCATTGAACATTAAAGGCACACATATCATGGATTGCGTTTCTGTGTCCATAATGATTGAAGAATGAATATAGGTAAACGTATCATTATATTGATTTTTATAATCATATATATAAACATCCTTCTTTTTATTAAAACAATATGTGGATAAGTACTGATATTTAACCAAGGGATCAAATCCTTGTAAAAACACCTCTTTATGATTTCTGATTCCCCAATAATTGATGCCCTGTTTTTCCGGGTCATACAAACCAATAATGAAAAATGAAGTGTCAAAGAACTTATTAATGTTACTATATACGGTTTTAATGATGGCTTCCAGGCTCAGATTTGACATAATACTTTTACCGATTTCGCTTAATACTTTAATGTTGTTATAAGCTTTGGTGACCTGATCCTTTTGCTGAAGGATTTCTGTATTTCTCTTTTTTAATCTTGATAACATTAATGCAAAATTCTCTGATAAAGAACCCAACTCATCAGATGAGCAAATGGTCTCTATTTGTGCCTCTTCTAAGAAGTTACCTGAAATAATGCTTTTAATGGATTGATTTAATTTTTTGATCGGATTGCCCAATCTGTTGATTACAAAAAAGATGAGAAGAATGTTGAGTAGAATTCCCATTATTAAGATCCCCAGGAAGGTGAATTTTATGTTTTGACTCATTTGCTGGCGGACATTTAAGATATCATCATTCAGATCATCAACTTCTTTTTGAACCTTGTCTGCCAGCACTTCCACTTCACTTTTAAGTCCCGCACCTGCATAATAACCAATATTCCGGTCGACCGATACCAGCTGGTGAAAGGTTTTATTATACCTGTTTAATGAATTGATGATTTCTTTCTTAACCAGGGATGAATAATCCTTGTTTTCAGCTTCTTCAATGAGTTCATTGGTGGCCTGATCCAATAATTCGATGTACCTTGACTGGTTCCCAAGCAAATAATCCTTCTCATGGCCTCTTATCGTCAAAAGTTTTGCATTATCAAAAGGAAAATCAGCATTTTCAACTTCATGAATATATTCCCTCATTTCCCCGATTAATCCATAATCCTTAAATCCCCTAGTTTTTATAAGAACAACAAGCCGGTTAAATTTTTCTTCATGTTTACTGAGGTATTTAAATACGGAGTCAATCTGAGCGCTGGTTTTCGAATCAGAAATAAACGCATTGGCCTGTAAACGATTTAAATCCGCTTCTACCTGGTCCATCAATAGTTTATACTCACGTAAATACTGACTGTTACCTGTTTCATAGAAAGTTGGATTAATGGTTTCATAAATGGAAAAATCCTTTTCTAAGTTTCTGGCATCTTTAATGTTATAATTGATGTTTTTAAGGGTAAGTGAAATATCATTGATTTCATTTTTTCTTCCTTCATACCAATAAAAAGAAACTACAATGAACACAATAAATAAAAGCAGCAGAGAAAAAAGAAAAATGAGCCGGTTTTTTATGGAGCTAAACATTTTCATCATTTAACCACAAATGTTTTTAGAATTTTGGTTTTCAATTTAAAAAAATATTCAAGTTATGAAATGTTTTTCAAGAAAGTTTTAATCACGTCATAATGCGTAAAAGCCAGTTTAAGTTTTAGCGCCTCTTCTGCCTGAAACCAATCAATGGCTGAAACTTCTTCGATTTCCTTTTGCACAGTGCCTTTTGCCTGACCGTATAAAAACAAAGCAATATTATGAAGCTGTATTTCCGGAAATATTTCTTCAAAATACCCCAGAAACCCTTCCGGAATAAATTCCATATTGGTTTCTTCCTTCGCTTCCCTGGAAGCAGCCAGTTCAAGGCGCTCAAAAGGTTCTATATGACCTCCGGGCAAACACCAATAGTCTTTGAACGGTTCAATGTTCCTCTTGGTCATCAGAATCTCCGTTTGGTTGTTCATTTTTCTGTAAATGACAACCCCTGTTGTCGCCTTGGGAAATTTGTATTTTATATTGTTCTGATCCATATTTGTTATGATTGTTTTGATTATCATGGTGCCGGATTAGGCTGAGATAAATGAATCTTCTCTATCTCTTCCAGCATATCTTCGGACAAAGTGATTTCCATGCTTTCAATATTTTCTTTAAGCTGCTTCATGTTTGTTGCCCCTACAATGGTGCTCGTTACAAAATCACGGCTGTGGACATATGACAGCGCCATATGTGCGGGTTTTAACCTATAAAACCGGGCCAGATCAATGTATTTCCTGATCGTTTCCCTGGCAATGGGATGATTATACCGGGTTAATTCAGGAAACTGATTTAACCTGGATGCATCCGATGCGGTTTTATCATGGTATTTCCCTGATAATAAACCAAAGGCCAGCGGTGAATATGCCAGTAAGCCAATCTTTTCTCTCAGGCTAATTTCAGCCAAACCGATTTCGTAAGTCCTGTTAATCAAACTATAAGGATTTTGAATGCTAACCATCCGAGGCAAATTATGTTTTTCTGACAATGTATGATAACTCATGGCACCCCAAGGGGTTTCATTAGAAATACCTGCATGCCTTATTTTTCCTTCCTTGATTAGTTCATCGAAAGTAATAAGAATTTCATAAAAATTATTCTCCCATTGATCGTTTGCATGGTATTTATACCCCAATTTTCCAAAAAAGTTAGCTTTTCTTTCAGGCCAATGCAGTTGATATAAATCAATATAATCTGTTTGCAATCGTTTTAACGAGTTGTCCAATGCTTCTCTGATTTGAGCCGGCGTATATTTAGAACCTCCCCTGATATGGGTGGCATCTTTTCGGGGCCCGGCTATTTTTGAGGCAAGGATCAACTGATGACGGTTTTTTCGCTTCTTTGACCAGTTGCCGATATATTGCTCTGTTGATCCATAAGTTTCTTTTTTTACCGGTATGGGATATAATTCTGCCGTATCAATAAAATTAATCCCATTGCTTACTGCAAAATCCAGTTGCTCACGTGCTTCCTTTTCTGAATTTTGCTGACCATAGGTCATTGTACCCAGACAAATGACGCTTACTTTGATTCCCGACTTACCTAATTCACGATACTCCATTTTAAAAAAGTTAAATGATTATATTTACGGTGCGAATTATTTAATAATCCGCTTTATCTCTGACATTTTGTTTTAAATTTGTATTAAGA
>CAYFUP010000053.1:0-18285 GCA_964346235.1 uncultured Bacteroidales bacterium
GCATGATCAAAAAGGAGGTTCCATATGACCTTATAAAAAATAATTTTAAACAGATGAAACGAAATTATGGGTAGGAATTAATCCATCCAAAAACCAGGTGTTTGTTTCATAATGCTCAATAGACGAAGCTTGCGAAGCCCTATAATTCCGAGTTTACTCAGGCAAATGGACCATTTTAAGTCAAGCATAAAGAAGTTATCGGACATGATGTAATAAACACACATTATTCTTTTTTCCATAAGGAATCAATGAAATAATTCCTGCTGTCAAAAAAATGATTCTGTATGGAAAAACCAGAATAACCGGCAAGTGCCTGAATTTGCTCCAGGTTGTATTTTTTTGAAATTTCCGTGAGGATGGCTTCACCAAACTGAAATTCAAATGTCTTGTCCAGGGCCGCAATGTAAACGGATTGTGAGATTTTGCTGACAAGGTAACTCCTGGCTTCCCCGAAGGTGGGTTCATAAACCGGATAATGGTAAAAATGAAGCGGATTGAATTCTCCTCCTAATTCTCTGTTGATGCGCTCAAGAATATTCAGGTTGAATTCCCGGGTGACACCAGAGCGGTCATTATACGCCTGAAGAATGGTATGGGGATCTTTTTGCAGATCAAATCCTATGAGCAGATGATCCCCGGTATTGATGTGTTTTGACAGGGAGGTTAAAAACCTTTTGGCTTCATCAAACGAAAAATTGCCAATGTTTGCCCCTAAGAATATAATAAAGTTCTTACCGGAATAATCATGCTTTATTTTATCGAGCACTTCAAAATAATCTCCCTGCAATCCTTTAAAGTTCAGCTCCGGAAAAGATTCATCCAGATCCGTTTCAAGAATATTCAATACATTTTGCGAAATATCAACCGGCATATAATGAAAATCCACTTTTTCTTCCAGAAAGTACCTCAATAACACCTTGGTCTTTAATCCGTCTCCCGCCCCCAGTTCAATCATGTTGAAAGAACTGTGGTTCATCAAATACGTTTTCAGGAGATTGTTTTTATAACGGAACAAAATCTCATATTCCGCATCTGTGGGGTAATATTCGCTTAATCCCATTATTTTCTGAAAAAGCTTATCTCCTTTTTCATCATAAAAGTATTTTGATGGTAATTTTTTTGGCATGGCCGACAGGCCTTCATCGATGTCTTTTGCAAACTGCTGATCCATAAATCCTGTTTAATTTGGGGGTTTGAAGAATCATTTCAATATGGGTTCAAATTATTCAATGGTCCTTGCCAGGCGAAAACCGGTAAACTGCCAGCGTTCATGCGGATAGAAGAAATTGCGATAGGAAAGCCGGATATGATCATCCGGCGTGGCACATGAACCGCCGCGCAATACCTTCTGATTGACCATGAATTTCGCATTATATTCCCCCACTGCTCCCTCTGCCGGCTTATAAAAAGGATAAGGCAGGTATGCGCTTGATGTCCATTCCCAGGTCTCTCCAATAAACTGGAGATTATCATTCTGTTTCGGTATGGGTTTAAATATCTTGGAGCTCATCATATTCTGGTCATAAGCTCCGGCATTGTGAAACAAAGTGGCCGCTGCCTCCCACTCTGCTTCAGTCAGCAACCTGTAACCTTTCCATGTAGAAAAAGCATCGGCTTCATAAAAACTAACATGGCACACCGGAGTATTTAAATCAACCTTTTGCAGTCCGGCCATGGTGTAATGATACCATTCCCCGTCCATTTTATGCCAGTACAGCGGACATTGAATATCATTTTCCAATCTCCATTCCCAGCCATCCGATAGCCAAAGCTGAAACCTCTCATATCCTCCGTCTTCAATAAATTCCATATATTCCTTGCAGGTAACCAGCCTGTCCTGAAACTCAAATCCATGCACATATACCTTATGCCGGCCCAGTTCATTATCATAACAAAATCCCTCCCCCTGGTGCCCTATCTCATAAATACCTTCACTGACGGATAAAAAATTAGGCTGTCCGTATTTAAAATTTTTAGGGGAAGTATTGGTCCTTTGTCCTCCATATTCAGAAAAGAACGGATTGTTGCCCAGGTTATATTTGATATCGGTAATCAGCAATTCCTGGTGTTGCTGTTCATGGTTTATTCCAAGCTCTATCAAAGCAGCAGTTTCCCGGGAAAGATTTTCATCTTCCAGCAATTCAATCATTTCATTGTCCACCACATTTCTGTACTGAATGATCATCTTGGTGGAAGGCCTTGAAAGGAAACCCCGGCTTTCACGGCTCAGCTTACTGCCAAATGTATTATAATAGCTGTTAAAAAGATAGTTATAGTTTTCATTATAGGTCTTATAATTGCTTTTATAATTGGACAGTATAATCCTTTCAAAAAACCAGGTGGTATGTCCGAGGTGCCATTTTGGCGGACTGGCAAAAACGGCAGGCTGAACCACCAAATCTTCTTTTTTCAACGGATTGGTTAATTCAACGGTAAGTTGTCTTGTATTGAGGTATTTATCTTTTAGTTCGTGATATGATAACATTTTTTTTTATTGTCAGCTTTCGGGTTAATAAATGGTATCTACGATTAATGGTACAACTTTAATACATTTTGGTTTAAAAAATGACGGATAACATTTCAGCCATAAAACGGCCAAATTAATTAAAAAATGGAATAATTGAAAATTATTTATGAACCCCTCTTCAATGGCCGGTTAAAACAAGAACTGAAAAAAGGGTTATGAATTTACTGAAGGCAAATGAATAAACGAATTCGTTGAAGGAGGTTAATGATTCACTGTAAGCGAACGATTTTGCAAATTCGCTGCAGGTCAATGAAACTGTGAATTTGCTGACGACAAATAAGCTTGGGAAATCACCTAAAGATCTTTCTCAAACCCGTCCTCAGGTTTTTTCAAGCCTCACATAATCCAGCATCAAAGCCATCTCTTTCTTATCTATTCTGTGTTTGCCGAGCAACTCGATTTCCTCGTTGAAGTTTTCAATAAAAGCTTCCTTGTTCTTCGGATCGAGAGACAGGGCTTCTTTATAGGATTGAATGGCCTCATCGGTATGGTTTGCACACCAATACAGATGGCCAAGCTGGATGAGATCATACTGGTTTTTCTTTTTCTCTAAAGATTTGCGATAGTACTTTTGAGCCTGTTCATATTTTCCCAGCTTTGCAGAACACCATGCCAACGGCCTTTTTATCTTTTCATTCTCCGGATCCAGATAATCTATTTTAAAATAATAATTCAATGCCTCGCTGTATTTCTTTAGTTCAAGATAGGTATGCCCCAGGTAGGTTAATACATACATGCTTTCCGGCTCCAAATTTTCAGCCCTCTTATAGTATTCCAGCGCCTTGGAATGATTATTCAGGTATCTGTGGCACAATGCAATCTTTTTAATGACCCACTTTTTATTGCTGTCAAAGATTTCTGCCTGCTGGTAAAATGACAAAGCATTCTTGTAATCATTTTTCATTTGATAGCAATACCCTGCTTTTTCGAGCATCTCGACATTCTCCGGGTCTTCCCGTGTAAGTTTTATGTATATATCCAGGGCTTCATCAAAATAATTTTTATGAAAATAGAACTCCGCAATATTTCTTAAGATCTTATTGTTGTTGATAACATTTTTAAAGAAATTTGTCTGATAGACGGCCAGCTCATCGCTGAATATATCATGAAAGTTATTTTTTAAGGGGTGAAGCTTAAAGAAGCGGTACAAGTCCTGAATATACTGGACAAAAATCTGTTGTGACTTCGAAAACTGGTCTATGATCTGATCCTCATTCGATATATCTTCCATGCTGGTTAATTCGCTGTTCAGCAACTGGACCATGTTTTCCTTCTGAAAAGCGGGGAAATGCTGTACGTTGAGGATAAATGAATATTTATCTGAATTACAAATAAAGGATGATTTTTCGAGGGCTTCACCAAATTTGCTCATGTCAAGTCCCGCATCGGTTTGTTGCAATACGTTCTTCACATAACCATTTTCTTTATAAAATGGCAACAGCCAATGACTCATCTTATCGAAAAACGGAAAATTCTTTAGTCTGGAAAACGCACTCAGAAAGATATCCGATCCTTCAAGCTGCATTTTTGAAAACTCCTGCAGCTTATCCATCAAGTCGGGGGAATCCTCAAAAAATGTTTCCCAGTCGGGATTTTTGTCCTCAAAAAACGGATCCTTCAGTATATTCTCCAAATCCAGTTTTTCCCTTATCTTGGGGGCCATTTTAAGCATCTCAGGCAATATCTCATCTTCCCATTTTTTGGTGAGTTTTTTGGTTTCTTTTGATTTAATGAGCTGTATAATCACAGCCTCGATGTATCTATGGGCATTGGGTGAGTCTTCCAGTATCTTAAGCCGGTTCAGAATGCCGGGATACAGATGCAGGCGGTCGTCATAATAGGTTAAACCGAGCATCAGTCCGACCAGCGATCGTTGCCATATTTCATCTTCTCCTGTATCATATAAATCGAACAGCAATATAAACTTACCGGTATCAAAGGAACGCAGGAGGCTGATGCCAATGGCGCTGATCATAAGGGCTTTCTGATGCGATGCAAAGGCTCCGGAGGCATAAAACTCCTTGAAAAGTCCAATCTCTTCTTCATCAAACTTGCTGGTCAACAATACCTTCCTGAACAAATGATCCATCTTCTCGTCTATCTCCTCATCACTTTCCGCTGTTTCAGCAAGATTGGCCCCAAACTTTTCAATAAGGCCGGACAGTTCTGAGTTAAAAAAGACATCCTTTCCGCCTTTGGAAGCAGCAATCTCAGAAAAATGCTGTTCGTTCTCAAATTCCTTTTTCATCTTGTAAAGCGGCAAATCAGAATACTCGGTCATGATGCCTTCCTTTGCCTTATCTCCCAGTTCTAAGATATCAGCTACCAGTTTGTTGTAAATGTTATTTCGCTCCGGATCTTCCACGCCTGAAAAAGCATACCTCAGTATGTTTTTATAAGTTTCCACATGTTTTTCATACTGAGCCAGGAAATAATCATTATGGCCGGCTTTGACCATTTCTTTCAAAACAGAAAAGGCATCGATCAACCTGTACCGGCAGACATAATCAAAAAAACGGGAATATTTTTCTTCTGTTTGTTTATACTCCATGTAGGCCACCTTTATAATATATATTGATATTCCATCAATTTCCAATCACAAAAACTATTCCTTACTGACTGAAGCATACAATGAACCGCTCTTCCGGTAACAAAGTCACCAAACCTGAAATGGTCAGAATGCAGCATTTGCCAGATAGAGATACAACAAATAGTAACCCATTTCAATCAGTCAATTTGTCGGTATGCTCCCCCATCAAATTTCCTTTATAACAAAAATACAAAACCAACTTTCGCATCAGCGGTAGATAAATGTGTTTTCTCCCATGCGTTATAAAAGGGTAAACAATTGTACTTAAAGGTTTTAAATGTAGCTTAGAACCTCTGTTTACTGGAAATAAGAAAATTATCAAATTATTCCATAGTGCCGAAAGCATTTTTCTGGGCTCTCCTCGCCACTTTCTTGGTAAGCTTATCCAGATCAATATCTTTCCCGTCCGCGAAAATCTGGGCTTTCTGGTAATAAGGATTTCGCTGATTCAGGGTTACCTCGATGTATTCTCTCAATTCTTCTTCGGTTTTTCCCCAGATCAGCGGTCTGTGTATTTTGGCATTCATCAGCCGGTGCACCAGCGTTTGCTTATCAAGCTCCAGAAAAACTGTCACCCCCTTGCTATTCATTACTTCAATGTTATCATAAAAACAGGGTGTACCGCCCCCCGTGGCTAACACAAAGTCATTTTGCCGGATCACTTCAGACAGGGCATTTTGTTCTATTTCCCTGAAATGGCTCTCTCCATAGGCTTCAAAAAGGTACTTGATGGTTTTTCCATTATTTGTTTCAATGTAATGATCCAAATCAATAAAAGTCAGCTTCATCCTTTTAGCCAGCTGTTTGCCGACTGTGGTCTTCCCCGAACCCATGAATCCGAATAGAAATACCCTCATGTTTTAAGTGTTTAATAATCATTTCTGCAGCGCTAAAGATATAATTTTTTTGGAAATTCGTTCACCATGGCTGCATCAATCATTAAAAATATGCCATTGAGGAAAGTGGATGTCATTGTTTGATGTAAATTACAATTTGCCTGACTTCTACATGTAACTCTTTTGTGAGTTATTCCTTGTTTAGCATATATCTAACTGATATACTGAGGACTAAAGATTAAATCCCGGAAAGGATTGACTTTCAGAATTTTTCTTATCACCGGGAATCTCATCATTGTTCTCCGGTTCTTCTTTGACCAGGGGCTCCAGCGCCTTTATTTTCTTTACATGATATGAAGAAATTCTTTTTCCGCGGGCTTTTACGCTTTTGATGCCAATAAAACCTGCCGCATCGATGACTTCATTCTCCTTTTTCTGATGCCTGGTTGGATCAAAAATTACTTCATACCTGGGAAAAGCATCATCCGAAAGGTAAACCAGTTTTGATTTCGGGTGATCGGAAATATAGTTGTCTTCCTGCTGAGAATCATCCAGGGAAAACCTTTTAATATAATAATATCCTTGTTCTCCTTCAAAATAGACGAGCGTATAGTGTTTTTCAGGAACATATTTTTCAATGAGGATGATGTCGTCCTCAAAGTGAAGGGACAAATCAACCGGGGAGATCTGGTAAGTTCCGTTTTTGTAGAAGATCAATAGTTTGTCATCCGGCTGAAACTCCCCAAGATATTTGCCTTTGTCATCATGATTCAGCCGAAGGACTTCTTCATCGAACCATAGCTTTTTTCCGCCCAGGGTGGAGTCTCCGATTTCTTTCAGTTTTAATTTATGAATGGCGTGGCGTGTCAGGATGTTCCCCATGGCAGTTCTTCCCTTGATGCCAATATCTTTGAAGTCAAATTCAAACCTCACTTTCTTCAGTCTGGGTTTCGGTTTTAGGTAGATATCCAGCACTTCGGTCTCCCCGTTCGGATGCGCTGCCATATACAGCACTTTGGAATGCTCGGTTCCCCGGGTGATATTATATTCCTTATCCCGGGTCAACCCCGTAATGGAACATCTTTTCACCAGGGTGTTCCCGGATTGTCCGTCCCGGTATATTATATTAAATACGGTATGTTTATCATTCTTTTTGAAAACATTGGCATAAATGATATTCTTTCCGATGAATGATTTTTCGCTTACCTTGGTGATCAGGTATGTTCCATCTTCCCTGAAGACAATCACATCATCAATGTCCGAGCAATCGCAGACATATTCATCTTTCTTCAGGGAGGTACCGATGAAGCCTTCCTTGCGGTTGACATACAATTTTTCATTGGCTACCACCACATGGGTGGCCTGGATGTTCTCAAAATTTCTTATTTCTGTTTTTCTTTCCCTGCCTTTCCCGTATTTCTTTTTGATCTGCCTGTAATAGTTGATGACATAAGGGATGATGTTGTTCAGGTGATTGTTGACTTCCTCAAGCTCATCTTCCAGTCCTTTGATATATTCATCTGCCTTTTTGGCATCATATTTTGAAATTCTTTTGATTCTAATCTCTGTGAGCTTGGTGATATCATCGCGGGTCACTTCCCTTTTAAGCCGCTTTTTAAAAGGTGTTAGTCCTTCATCAATGGTTGTAATGATCGACTCCCAGGTTTCGCAATCTTCAATGTCGTTGTAAATCTTATTTTCAATAAATATTTTTTCCAGGGATGACATATGCCAGTCCTCCACCAATTCATCTCTCCTTATTTGAAGTTCCCTGGTAAGCAAATCGACCGTGTTGCTGACCGTATGTTTTAATATATTGCTGACCCCTATAAATTTAGGCCTGCCATTTTCAACCACACAGCTGTTGGGAGAAATGGATATTTCACAATCTGTAAAAGCATATAAGGCATCGATGGTCTGATCAATGGTAATGCCGTTGCTGACCAGGTGAATGAGGATTTCTACGTGTTCGGCCGTATTGTCATCAATCTTTTTTACCTTGATTTTGCCTTTATCGTTGGCTTTGATGATGGACTCAATGATGCTGGTGGTGGTTCTGCCAAAAGGAATTTCAGTGATGGAAAGGGTTTTTTTATCTACTTTATTGATTTTTGCCCTGATTTTAACCACCCCACCCCTCATGCCATCGTTATAGCGTGAAAAATCTGCCAGTCCGCCAGTAGGAAAATCCGGATACATTTCAAAAGGTTTTCCTTCCAGGTGGCGAATGGAAGCATCGATTAATTCATTGAAATTATGGGGTAAAATCTTGGAGGCCAGTCCGACGGCAATGCCTTCGACCCCTTGCGCCAGTAAAACCGGAAACTTTGCCGGCAAGGTGATGGGTTCTTTGTTTCTTCCGTCATAAGAAGGTTTCCATTCCGTGGTTTTGGGATTAAAAAGCACTTCATGGGCAAATTTGGAAAGCCTTGCTTCAATATACCGGGGTGCCGCGGCACTGTCGCCAGTCAACTGATTCCCCCAGTTCCCCTGCGTATCCACCAACAAGTCTTTTTGTCCCAACTGAATGAGCGCCTCACCGATGGAGGCATCGCCATGGGGGTGATATTGCATGGAATAGCCAATGATGTTGGCCACCTTGTTATACCTTCCATCATCAACCCTTCTCATGGCATGCAGGATTCTCCGCTGCACCGGTTTGAGTCCGTCCATAATATGCGGCACAGCCCTTTCAAGGATCACATAGGAAGCATAATCCAGAAACCAGTCTTCATACATTCCGGAAAGGTTGACAATCTTTTTTATCTCATCCTTTCCGTTTCCGCCAATATCATCGTGTGTATTGATATGATTATCATTCTCCATAGTTCAAATTAGGTGCCGCAATATTTTCAGACATTTACAAATTCATCTGTTCAAGCCAGGTTATGCACCTGTTTTTCCAGCTTATTATAACCCTGGCATCCACCCACAGCACTTTGCCAATAATCATCGATTTTATTTATCCGGTTCATATCAGCTTTCCAGGATCACCTCTTCATAACGCAGGTTGTTGATAATAAAATCCTGGCGCTCAGGGGTGTTTTTACCCATATAAAAAGTCAGCAACCCGTCCACGCCGTCTTCTTTTTTCCACCGGACCGGTTCAAGCCTGATGTCTTTGCCGATGAAATGCTTAAATTCATCGGGAGATATCTCCCCCAATCCTTTAAAACGGGTTATTTCCGCATTATTGCCTATTTTCTTAACGGCCCGTTCTTTTTCATGTTCGTTATAGCAATAATGGGTGTTCTTCTTGTTTCTGACCCGGAACAAGGGTGTTTGCAGAATATACAAATGATTATGTTTTATCAGATCCGGAAAATACTGCAGAAAAAAAGTGATTAAGAGCAAGCGGATGTGCATCCCGTCCACATCGGCATCTGTGGCAATGACCACGTTTTTATAGCGCAGGTTATCTATTCCTTCTTCAATGTTCAGGGCAGCCTGCAGCAAGCTGAATTCTTCATTTTCATACACGATTTTTTTAGACAATCCGTAGGAATTCAATGGTTTTCCTTTGAGGCTAAATACAGCCTGTGTATTAACATTCCTGGATTTGGTGATGGAGCCGCTGGCCGAATCACCCTCTGTGATAAAAATGGTGGATTTATCCTTCAGTTCATGCGTCGAATTATAATGCACACGGCAGTCCCTGAGCTTTCTGTTGTGCAAACTGACTTTTTTATTTCTTTCCTTGGCCAGTTTTTTGATGCCTGAGATGGCTTTTCGCTCTTTTTCCGATTCCTGGATTTTTTTCAGCAGAATATCAGCGGTCTCCGGATTCTTATGCAGGTAATTATCCAGTCCGTTTTTAATAAACTCACTGACATAATTCCGGATGGATACCCCTTCGGGCGACATGTTTTTGGAGCCCAGCTTCGTCTTGGTCTGGGATTCAAACACCGGCTCTTCCACCTTGATGCTGATGGCCGAAATTATTGAAGTCCGTATGTCCGACGGGTCAAAGCTTTTGTTATAAAACTCCCTGACTGTTTTTACCACGGCTTCTTTGAAAGCCGAAAGATGGGTGCCGCCCTGGTTGGTATGCTGGCCGTTGACAAAACTGTAGTATTCATCACCGTATTGGTTTCCATGGGTTAAGGCCACTTCTATGTCCTCCCCTTTAAAATGAATAATGGGGTACAGGGGTTCAGCGCTCAGCTTTTCATTAAGCAAGTCATACAAGCCGGCCCTGGAATAAAACACTTTGCCGTTATAGTTAATGGTGAGACCGGAATTCAGATAAACGTAATTTTTCAGCATTCCTTCTATGAATTCAGGGATGTATGCATAATCTTCGAACAGCTCCCGGTCGGGTATGAATACCACTTTAGTTCCGTTAGGCTCATTCACCTGTTCCTGAATGGATTCATGGTTCAAGCTGCCCTGTTCAAATTCAGCAATTTTGGCTTGTTTTTCCCGGTACGATTCGATGCGGAAATAAGAAGAAAGGGCATTCACCGCTTTAATGCCCACTCCGTTTAATCCCACGGATTTCTTGAAGACTTTTGAATCGTATTTGGCCCCGGTGTTCATTTTAGAAGCTGCTTCCACCACTTTCCCCAGCGGAATACCTCTTCCTTTGTCCCTGATGGTCACCTGTTCCCCTTCGGTGGATATGGTGATGGACTTTCCATAGCCCATCATGAATTCATCAATGCAATTGTCAATAACCTCCTTCATCAACACATATATCCCGTCATCAGCAGACGTTCCGTCTCCAAGCTTACCGATATACATGCCCGGGCGCTTGCGGATGTGGGCTTTCCAATCCAGTGTTTTTATACTGTCTTCTGAATAATTAGCAACCATAGTCATTTTAGCTTTTAAGCAAAAATAAATAAACTTTTTAATGAGAATAAAACGGATTATCAACAAAAGCGGGTAATCCGGATGCAAAAATAAAGCCAAAAACCGGTAGAAGGCTCGCCGCCATTACCAAAAAAACATTGAACCCCTTGTTGAAATCTTTATAATTGAGTCATAATAAAATATTTTCTTATTATTTTTGTAATGTAAGATTTTAATGTGTCATTAACATTCAAAAAGATGGATAAGAAAGCATTACTTTTCATGATGCTGGGGTTGTTTCTGACAAGCATCCTGTCAAGTCAGCAGCCTGAGGATGACAAATCACCAAAAGATACCATTGTCAAGCTGGGCGGACAAAAAATGCCGGTAAAAATCCTTCAGTTAAGCCGGACTGATGTGACCTATCAGGAAATCGGTGAAGATGAATACAAGACCATGGAGCAAAAGCAAATTCAAAAAGTCGTATATAAATCGGGGCGCATTGAAGTGTTTAATAAACCGCTTTTCGAGATGGTGGATGAAACCGACTGGCGCTCTGTGATAATCACCGATAATCCGGATGATGTTGCCGGGATGAGCGAAAAAGGCAAGGTGGAATCCGAATCCTGGACGCGTGCCCGCAATAAGCGATCTGCCAGAAGGAGTGCAGAAATCAGGTTACAAAAAAAAGCAGCCAACCTGGGGGCCATCACCGTTTTGATAGAAAAACGGGAAGCAAAAGGAGGATACGGGGAGGTTCCCAGCTATAAAATGAGCGGCACCGCCTATGGCTACTAAGAAGGAAACCCTTCCCATCACTAAACCCAAGCGTAGAAAGTTCAAAGGACTGGTATTGATGAATAGAAAAAAATGGCCTGATTTTGTTATTCCCGCTGCTTTATTATTGATTTTTACCTTGTTGTTCCGGTTCACGGAACTGGATATCCGCCTCCAAAAGTTTTTTTATGATGAAAACCTGGGATGGTATCTGAAGGACATGCCTCTCTGGCGTAACTTGTTTTATTATGGCAGTCTTCCCGGCTTGATCCTCACCCTCGCCTCTGTCGTGGCTTTATCCGCCAGCTTCTGGTCAGCCCGCTATTACCGGTTACGCAAAAAAGCCCTGTTCATCATTATCTGTCTCGCCCTCGGTCCCGGTTTACTCGTAAATGTGGTGTTAAAAGATCATTGGGGCCGGCCGAGACCCAGATACGTCCAGCAATTTGGAGGAGAATCGGCATTTGAATATGTTTGTCAGGAAGGATTTCAGGGTGAAGGGAAATCTTTTCCCTGCGGACATTGTTCCATCGGTTTCTTTTTGCTTACTCCTTATTTTATATTTCGAAGATCCCATAAGAGATGGGCCATGGCTTTCTTACTGCTCGGTACAGGATATGGCCTGCTGATGGGCATTGCCAGGATGATTGCAGGAGGTCATTTCGCCAGTGATGCCATATGGGCAGGGGGCATCGTTTACCTTGTCGGAGCCGGAACCTATTATGCCCTGGGACTTCACAGAAATGACAGACCACCATCAAAACCCATACCGGTTAAAAACCGGAAGCTCAGTGTGACCATTTCCATCATCGTATTTCATGTTATCATCGCCGGCATGTTACTCGCCACGCCATACCTGTCTCAAAAAACATATGGATTCAAAACCCAGTCTGACAGACTGGAAAACTATGAGGAAATTGCCATCAACCTACAGCATGCCAACCTCAGTCTGCATCCCGGTGATTCACTGCTCATGAACTGGGACATACAGGGATTCGGGTTTCCCGGCAGCAGGGTGAACCTGGCCATTAACGACGATACACTCAGTCAGCATTATGAATTTGCCCTCAGGGAAAAAGGCTGGTTTACAGAGCTGAACAACATGGTGGACGGCAGATTGCCATACCACTATCCTGCAAATTATACCATCAGGCTTAGGGACGGGGATGTATCATTATACCTGCCAGAAAAAGGACATTCCAAAACAATCCATGTGTTCATTGAAGAAGGAGACCTGCGCTTAATGGTCACCCCTCCGGTACAGGTTAAGATTAACAGTCATTCTGACAATGTGGCTAACTTCAGCGATCTGCCATTGCAGCAAAGCAATCATTCATATTATACTTCCGATGCGGCTGAACTTGTGATTGATGCAGAGCTGGCTGATGGCGAGATCATTATCAGGAACAGAGCGGATTAACCCGCTTACATATAAAACGTTTATAAACAATTGTTTACACTTTTATGGTGTATGTGAAAAAACCAACTAGTGTCCGTCTGTAAAGTCGGAAAGAATCTTAATGAACGGGTGTCTGTTCAGAAAGTGCCAATCGCGAGCTTTACGAAGCCGCTAAAGAAGGATTTAATGTATTGTTCGAAAGGAAATTGCCATGCTCTCTCAGGACAGACCGAAAAACGATTTAATGTATTGTTCAAAAGGAAAATATTGTTCGATGGGGATGACATGCTGGAAATAAAACAGCACCGACACCACCGATATCACTCCGATAAGAGCGCCAGCATAAGCATCTTCAAAGAAATGCTGCAACAAATAGACCCTGGAGGTTCCTATCAGAATGGCTAAAACAAAGGGTATGAATGCCAGCCATTGCAGCTCAAGCACAATGATAAGCTGGGTGGCCAGGGAAAAAGCGGTGGCGGTGTGGCCGGAAGGAAAGGTGTTATATCCATAGGTTTTTATGCCCTCTACCAGGTTGAGCTTATGTCCCTGCATTTTGAAAAACCTTTTCGGCCGGGCAGCCCCTTTGAAAAATCCCCGCTTCAGCAACTGCACCAGGATGGTTTGCAGGATAAAGATTTCCAGTATGGGATAGAGGGAATAATAATCAAAGATGATTGTGGTCGCTGCCAATATGATATAATTGATTCCATCTCCCAAATTGGTATAATACCTGAAGAAATAATCCAGGAAAGGCTTTCGGTTCCGGTTCAAAAAGAGGGTCGCCTGTCCTTTGGGAAGTTTATAGATGAACCATGCACCGGTGAGAAAGAACAGGATATAAAGCAATATTGGAATAAGCATGACAGTCTCTGCGAATTTTAATCGGTTAAAGGGTTCAACTCATGAATGATGAATACCGGAAAATCATATCGATGAAGCATGTTAATAATTTTGCATCAGGTGAAGTTTTTTGTACACCCCTTCCATTTCGAGCAATTCATCATGCCTGCCTTCTTCAATAATCTCACCGTCCTGCATCACATATATGGTATCGGCATGTTTCACCGTGGATAAACGATGGGCAATCACTATGGATGTCCGGTTTTCCATGAGTTTGGTCAGGGCTTCCTGCACCAGCCGCTCAGATTCCGTATCCAGGGCGGAGGTAGCTTCATCCAGGATCAATATAGGGGGATTTTTCAGGATGGCCCGCGCAATGCTGATGCGTTGCCTTTGTCCGCCCGACAGTTTTCCTCCCCGGTCCCCAATATTCGTATCATACCCTTCTTCCGTACTCATAATAAAATCATGGGCATTGGCTACCATGGCGGCTTTTATCACATCCGCCCTGGTGGCGTTCTTTACCCCCAGGGCGATGTTATTGTGGAATGAGTCATTAAACAAAATTGGCTCCTGGTTCACATACCCGATGAGGTTCCTTAAATCGGGCAGCCTGATATCCTTGATGGGAATTCCGTCAATCAATACTTGTCCTTCATGCACATCATAAAACCGGGGCAGTAAATCCACCAGGGTAGATTTTCCGGAACCTGACTGTCCCACCAGCGCCGCCGTGTTTCCATGCGGAATTTTTATATTGATGTTTTTCAACACATATTCAGTACCATAACGGAAGTTCACCTTTTGATATTCGATGGCATCATGAAAACCGGAGACCGGCTGGGCATTCTTTTTGGAGACAATTTTCAGATCGGCCTGGAGGATATCATTGACCCGGGCAAAAGATGCCAGTCCCTTTTGCACATTATAGAATGCCGATGAAAACTTTTTCCCGGGTTCAATCAGCTGGGAAAAAATGGCCAGGTAAGCGATGAAAGATTCGGGGGACAGGGTTGTATTTTCTCCCAGCACAAGGGAACCTCCGTACCACATGATAATAACGATGACCATTGCCCCCAGAAACTCACTAATGGGAGAGGCAAGACTGCGCTTGCGCAATACCCGGTTGTAAATATTCATATACCGGGTGTTTTGCTTGTCAAAACGGTTCATCATCGAACCTTCGGCATTCAACGTTTTAATGATTTTCAGGCCCGAGAGTGTTTCTTCCAGGATGGACATCACATCGCCTATTTTGGTCTGCGCTTTGAGCGAAGACCTTCGCAGGGATTTGCCCAGCAATCCGATGACCGTGGCGCTGACCGGCAAAAGGATCAGCACAAAAAGGGTGAGCGACCAGCTCATGATAAACAAAGCGGTCACAAATACGATGATGTTAATCAGATTCAGAAAGAAGGCTTCAAAAGAGCTGATGATGGAAACCTCAATATTGGTCACGTCGTTGGAAGAACGGGAAATGGTGTCCCCTTTCCTGGATTCGGTAAAATAGCCGATGGGCAAACCCAGGATTTTGCGATACAAATCATTGCGCAGGTCCCTTATCACGCCACCCCTGAGATATACCAGCACAAATTTGGCGCCGTAAATAAACAGGTTTTTCAGGAAAAACATGACGACCACCAGAATGCTGACGAAAATGAGTGCCTGTACTTCTCCCCTTTCCATGATCACCTGGCTCAAATAGTAATATAAATTGTGCTCTATGGATTCCATGGAGAAGGACCATGGCATCAGCTCCGTCACCAGCTGCTGGGTTTTGAATAAGATCCGTAAAAAAGGAATGATAAGCGTCAGGGAAAACAAAGAAAATATGATTCCGAATACATTCAGAATAACATTAACGCCTGCCCAATGCAGGTAAGGTTTTATGTAAGGCCAGGATACCCTGAAAAAATTTTTCATACAAATGGAACCAACCCCTTCCGGTCATTAAAATTTAAAGCCTCCAAAATTAGTTATTTTTTTAAGGGGTAAAACTAAAATCCTTCATAAAATTCCACTTGCTTCGTTACGCTTGCCGTCAAAATTCTCATTTACGACCAGTAAACTCCATTTTTGGCGGCTTCGCAAGCCTCGCAATTGGCACTTTCTGAACAGACACCCGTTCATTAAGATTCTTTCCTGAATTTATAGATGGACACTAACTGGTGACTCCGGCGGGATTCGAACCCACAACCCTCAGAACCGGAATCTGATATTCTATCCAGTTGAACTACGGAGCCATTTATCTTTTCCCGGATGTCCACAGCATCAGGCTGTCCGCACCGGGTTGGTTATTTTAATTATTCGAAAAGGCCATGGCCAGGTTTTCAGTGAACCGGACCTGTTCAGCCCTGTGCCCTCACCAAACACTACCTGAAAAGCAAAACCCTTTTCAGTGACCCCGGAGGGACTCAAACCCCCAACCCTCAGATCCGAAGTCTGATGCTCTATTCAGTTGAGCTACGAGGCCAGTTATTGAAAAAACTATGCAAAGATAATAAAAATTATGCCAGGATGATATTTTCTACCGGCACCTCCGGAGCCTCGGCAAAGTCCATCATGGCATTGATTAAACGTACCTTCAGAAAATTTCTGATTTCTTCTGGGGGGATAGCTTTTTCTTTAATCACCCCATTTTCCAGAAGCCTTTTCCTGCAAGTCCCGGGTAAAAGGGGACTGGATGGGGTTATCCAGTCCCGCCCATCATAAAAAACCAGGTTCGAATAAGAAGCATCGGTCACCATGCCCTTTCTGATGATGATGACATCATCGCATGATCCCCGCTGGCTGAAGAGCTCATTCAGCCTTTGCCGGTCTTCATATTTATATCCATAACTGATTTCATCATCATATACACCCTTCAGGGAAGCCATTTTTTTCTTCTGATAGAGAATAAAGTCCTGCCTGATGATCTGATCAGTATATACCAGTCTGCATTTATACAAGCCTGAACGGCAGCCGGCCGGAATCCGGAGATCATTTTCGATGCGAATGTCCGTCTTTTTCTGATAAAATGCCTGTATGGTGCGGTTGATACGTTTATTGTGGAAGTCAGGATAATACCACCGCCCATTCTTCACCTTGATGGAATCAATAAACCGGCACATATACTTTATTTATCATTTCCTCATATTCTTTGTCCAGGTTGCTGGAAGCGGTGATGCCCCCACCGCTTCTGAAAAACAATTTTTTGCCTGTCTGCTCAATGTACCTGATCATCACGGCGCTTTTCAGGTTTTCTCCGTCGTATATTCCGAATACCCCGGTGAAGTACCCCCGCGCTTGTCCTTCTGCATTGCGGATGATCTCAAGGGTCTTGGTTTTTGGTGCCCCGGAAATGGAGCCCGCCGGCAACAGTTCCAGAAATATATCCCCCAGCTGACTGTGATAATCCTCCGGAAGAACTCCGCTGATTTTTGAACTGACCTGCAACAGGTCTTTTTGATTGGTTTTCAGGGTATCGATATACCGGTACTTGTCCACACGGACATTAGACGCTACCCGGCTCAGGTCATTTCTGATCAAATCGGTGATGGTGGCATGTTCAGCCTGCTCTTTGCTGTCATTCAGAATGATTTCCCGGGCATTTGGGATGCCTGCATCAATGGTTCCTTTCATGGGATAGGAATAGATTTTTCCTTCGACGATTTCCACAAAGATCTCCGGAGAAAATACCACAAACTGATCATCGAAAAACAGCTTATATTTTGCTTTGCTTCGGAGAAAAATGTCCTTTAGTCCGATGTTTGTCTTAATCTCCGTGGGAAAGGTTAAGTTGACGAGAAAGGAATTTCCATAATGGATGTTTTTCACCACCCGATCAAATGCTTTTTTATAGGTTTCAAAACCAACAGGTTTTATTTCAAAAGGAAAGGCTTTTTGGTTTGACTCAGAATCCTGCTGTGTTTTAGTACCTGAGGGTTCTTTGCCTGATTCCGGGTCACTGTCCTCCAATGTGCCTGCATCTCCTGTATGAGAAACATTAGTGGTTGCATCACCATCAAATGTGCCCGGATAAGAATCATTTGCACTTCTATCAGGTTTCGAATCACCTGCAAGAGGCTTCGATTGGCTTGCATCTTTTTCAGAATTATCTGAATGATTCCCGGCATGGTTTGTATCTGATATTGAAGCGCCTGAGTTTTGCCCGGCATGGTTTGCACCTGATATTGAAGCGCCTGAATGATTTCTGTTCAGGCCCGCTCCTGATTCCGCATCACCCGCATCAGATTCCGATTTGTTTCCAACAGAGTCATTCCCCTCCACATTGCAATTGCCTTCGATATCATACCACACCCTTTCCTCATTGACCAGACTCAAAGGCAATATTAACGGTTTATTCATCTCAAAATCAATGATAAAGAGAAAAGGAAGCCTTTCTGCTCCGAATTGGTTCATTCTGCTAAAAAAATCCATATCACTCCTGTTGTTTCATATGTTCAAAATTTTATAGCTATGATTATCAATACATTAAAAACGCTATTTAACATAATATAATTCGATGATTAGTCTCTGT
>CAYFUP010000054.1:0-18235 GCA_964346235.1 uncultured Bacteroidales bacterium
ATACACTACAAAAGTGTAAACTATTGTTTTTAAACGCTTTAATTGTAGCTTAGAGCCACTATTTAATTGTTCTTCAGAAATCTAGATTATCCTTCCAAAATCCCATTGCTATTTGAATCTATCTTCGTCTCAACGGAAAATTCATTGTTGATGCAGATGAGAAACCGGGATTGATACAGGCGTCCTTTCTCAAAACTGGCCACATTGCGTAATGGTATAATAATTAGCAGCATATATATTGACGTTTCTTAACAATAATGTTTAAGCATATTAAATAAAAAATAAACAATAACTAAATGATGTCAGGATATTATTTATACTGTATTTTTATTTAATTATATATAATAGAATAAATAAGCATAATAGAATGATATTTATTTATATTGATGATGAAATTTATTCCTAAATCAATTATATTATTTTTTTATTGTTTAATTTAATATTATATTTGTTGAACAATAATTAAAAACTATAAAGCCATGAGAACAACAGAATTTAATCATCAGTTAAGCGGATTACACCCAAGTCTTGAAAGATTTGCTTTGAAATTAACCGCCAATGAAGAGGACGCCAAGGATTTGATACAGGAAACCTACTTAAAAGCCATTTCAAACCAGGATAAGTATAATGATTATTCCAATTTGAAAGCCTGGGCTTTTACCATCATGAAAAACACCTTTATCAACAATTATCGCAGAAACATTAAACAGAAAACATCTTTTGATACCACCGAGAATCAGTTTTTCTTGAACCAGGACAAAGAAGATAAAATGGAAAATCCTGAAAGCCAGTTTTCCATTAAAGAGATCAACCAGGCCATTGATCAATTAGAAGATGATTTCAGGATTCCATTCTTAATGCATTTCTCCGGTTATAAATACAAGGAGATTGCCGATGAACTTAATATGAAATTAGGTACGGTGAAAAGCCGAATATTTTTTACAAGGAAAAAGCTAATGGATAAACTGGATGCCTACCGCGATTAATAGCGTTTGTCTATTATCTGATAAATTCCCTTTATATATGTTAAATGTCATTTGGGCGGTCATTTAAACACATATATATCATGGCGATGAATTGAGAAGCAATTCATCGCCCTTTATTTTTTTATGTACAAGTTTTGTAGAATTCTCCTTCTTCTTTTGTGCAATTAAATCCACAATAGCTTTTAAAAGATGCGAAGATGTTATTAGTTAATTTGCTATAAATTAATGCTTTACAACTAAAGATCTAATATGTTGAAGGTTGGCATAATTTTCCTTTCATGAGCAGTATGATAGATAATTAAAATGAATGCATTATGATGCCAAAAAGAATGAATACGATGATAGGGTTAGTGATTGGCTTGATAGTGCTATCAGTAATTGCAGTAACTTATCATTATTTTAAACGGCAAAATGGAAAGGAAACCACTTTAGAATAACTTTTTAGTCTTCTTAGTACCACTATTTAAGGCTTTTTGCAACGCAGGCAAGGGACAAAAGAACAAGTTTAAATGTACAGGTTATATCGTTTCAAACCCTTAGAGGGAATAGTTGCCCTTACCGGTACAGCAAAGAATATACTGGCAAAAGAGAAGGCTAAGCAGGTGGCCGTGCGGTTTAAGAAGGTTAAATGTGTGATTAATGACATAGAAATCCGTTATCATTTACAAGATTTCCGGATGAGGAAAATTTGAAAGAAGAAGTGGAAAAGCAATTATGGTGGTCGCCATTTGTGGATGAAAATGAGATCAACATTGAAATAAAAGGAGATAAAGTCATTCTGACCGGACAGGTGGAAACTTATAAAGAAAAGCAGGAAGGCACGAGGAGTGCTTTTGAAGCAGGAGCTCCGGAAGTGGAAAATAAGGTGAAGGTAGGATATGCATAAAATGAGGGGTCATCCTGGAAAAGATCCCTGATAATAAAAAAATGGAGCACACAAGATTATTTTCTCATATACAATTTAAAGTGCAAACAATGAATTGTTTTTAAAAATTTTGAATGTAGGATAGAGCAGCTAATTTTAAAATAACAAGAGATATTAATTTAAAAAAGAATAAAAAATTTATACATTGCCATTATCAATAACAATAAAACGAATAATCATGAGAATATTTAGCATTTATTTAGTCAGTTCATTGCTGGCCATTTTTTCCTGCACAGGTTCAGCCAAGCAGGAAACCATTGAGAAACAAACAGACATTACCTTCAGAGAAAAGCAGGAACAAGCCAGTCAGCCGAATCAGACAAGCGTCCACAATACACAAAAAATTTCAGAAGCTGTTGATTTTAAAGCAGCTGTTGAAAAATCAACACCAGCTGTTGTTCACGTTAAATCAAAGGTAGTGCCTTCTGAATCAAAGATGCAGGAACAATACGAACAGATTCCCGAACCATTCAGAGATTTTTTTAGAAGGCCGCCGCAAAGGGATGAACCCCTTACCAGGGCATCCGGTTCAGGGGTAATTATTTCGGATGACGGCTATATAGCCACCAATTACCATTTGTTGAGGAATGCCGATAAAATGACGGTTACGTTATATGACAACCGCTCATTTGATGCCGAAGTGGTAGGCACCGATCCTGCAACAGATCTGGCATTGCTAAAAATTGACGAAGAGGGCTTACAGTTCCTGAATTTCGGTAATTCGGATGAAATTGATGTGGGTTCCTGGGTACTGGCTGTAGGAAATCCATTTAACCTGTCCTCTACAGTCACGGCAGGCATTGTTAGTGCAAAAGCCCGAAATATAAATATTCTCCGGGATCAAGGTGCCATCGAATCTTTTATTCAGACAGATGCGGCTGTCAATCCCGGAAACAGTGGTGGTGCCCTGGTTAACCTGGATGGAGAGCTTATAGGGATAAATACAGCGATTGCATCTCCTACAGGTACCTATGCGGGTTATGCTTTTGCCATACCATCCAACATTGTGGAAAAAGTGATGGATGATCTCTTACAATACGGCACCGTGCAAAGGGCTTACCTCGGTGTATATATTCGAAGCATGAATTCAGAATTGGCCGATCAGCTGGATGTTGACATCACCAGAGGGGTTTACCTTGACAGCATCATGCCCTCAAGCGCCGCCGAAGATGCCGGACTTAAAAAAGAAGATATCATTATCTCGGTCAATGGGGAAGATATCAATAGCGCACCGAAATTGCAAGAGGTCATTGGAAGAAAACGTCCGGGGGAGAAAGTATCCATTACAGTTATCCGGAACGGAAAAGAAAAAGAATTTAATATTACCCTCAAAAACAAGCGGGGAGATACAGATATTGTTGAAAAAGAGGATTTAAGTGTACTGAATGATATCGGCATAGAAGTCTCCAACATTTCCGAAGAAGAAAAAGAAGATTTGGAAATAGATGGCGGGGTAAAAGTTACCTCGATTAAACGAGGCCCCGTAAGTCAGCAAACCAATATGAAAGAAGGATTTGTCATCGTCAGGGCCGATAAGAAAGATGTAAATAATTTGGAAGACCTGGAAAGAATACTTCGAAATGCAGAGGACGGAATTATGGTGGAAGGATATTATCCGGGTTATGATAACAAATTCTTTTATGCATTTGGTATAGATTAAAATGCTTTTCCGTGAGGTGAAACCGCCGCAGGCATTTGGCATTAGCCTCACGGCTTATTCTTTTTAATGAGCTTATCAAAACATGAATCGGGTTATTAAAGATACCCTTGAAAAGAATAATCCAAAAAGTCATTAATGAAGCGAAAAACAAGAGGCCGCATTGAAATCTATGGGGTGGAAGCCATTATATTTGATCTTGATGCAGTGATGAAAAACATTGCTGAGGTACATAAACAGGCCTGGGAATATACCTTGAATCCGCTTCTGCTGAAAAGAAATGTCCACTCATTTCAGCCTGAATATGAATATGATGTCTTTTTAGCAGGAAAAACACGTTTTCAGGGTTTATCTGATTTTCTTCAGTACCGTAAAATTGATATACCGACCGGCAAACCCGGTGATGAGGTTAATGAGGAAACCAGGTATGGACTAAGCAAACAAAAAAACAAGTATTTTCTGGAATTGATTAAACAGGAAGAAGAATCCATTTACCCGGACATAGAAAAGCAAATCAAAAACTGGAAAAAGGCCGGCATGAAGATCATCTTAACATCTTCGAGCAAGAATACCAGGGACATATTACTTGCTTCCGGACTGTATCGATATTTTGACACGGTTGTCGATGGAATAGTTGCCAGTACGCTGGGACATAGAAGCAAGCCCCATCCGGATATTTTTATGGAGGCAAGCAGGCAAAGCAGCATAAATCCCGAAAATACGGCGGTGATAGACATTACATTATCAGGTGTGAGGGCTGCAAATGACGGGGATTTTGGCATTGTGATTGGCATTAACAGGCAGGGAAAAAGAAAACTACTATTGGAAAATGGTGCAGATATGGTGGTGTCATCACTGGATGATGTTCATATTTATCGCAGTCAGGTGGAAGAGCCCCAGGTTTATCAGTCCCTGCCCTCTGCCTTGAAAGAGGGGGAGGCCTTGTTTGATTCCATTAAATATCATCAACCAGCCATATTTTTTGACTATGACGGTACACTATCGCCTATTGTGGATCATCCTGAGGAAGCCATCATCAGTGATGAGATGAGACAAAAACTGGAAGAATTGTCCAGGCATACCATAGTGGCCATTGTAAGCGGAAGGGATATGGATGATGTTAAAAACCTGGTAAACCTGGAAGGTATTATATATGCAGGAAGCCATGGATTCAGGATACAAGGACCTGGTAACCTGGAAATGGAACATAGAGAAAGCCAAGCCATTATATCCCTACTGGATGGGGCAGAAAGTGAAATCAATGAACAAATAAGAGGGATGAAAGGGGTGATGGTTGAAAGAAAAACCTATGCCATTGCTGTTCACTATCGCAATATTGAGGATGAGTCAAAAGTGGATCAGTTGAAAGAGAATCTGGAACAGTATGTTAATAAAAATAATAACCTAAAACTTGGATATGGCAAAAAAATTTTAGAACTTAAGCCAAATATTGATTGGCATAAAGGCAAAGCTGTTTTTTGGTTGCTGGAGGCACTTGATTTAAACCAAAAGGAAGTTTTACCGTTATACGTTGGAGATGATATTACTGATGAAGATGCATTTAAAGCTTTGGCGGATAAAGGCATTGGAATTTTAGTGGGGAGGCATGATGAGCCAACAGCAGCAAAATATTATTTGAGAAATGTTTACCAGGTCAGACATTTTATTGAAAAAATGATAGAGATTTTAGGGGAAAAATCAATAAAGGACAATTAGGGCTTATAATAAAACAAACTTAATATTTAATAATAAATTCATGCGAGACAGATAGAATTTCAAACTAAAATAATAAAAAAATGGCAACAAAAATTAACAAAAGAGAACTGACGATTATTAAAAGCGTTTTAGCCATCGTATTTGGTTTAATTGCGCTGTTTAAACCGGACATTACATTGATTACACTAGTTTCCCTTTTCGGAATATTTGTAATTCTTGCTGGAGTCGTTATTACCGTGGTATCTATTATGAACAGAACATCAGAATATAATTGGAACTTCTGGTTAATTGAAGGGGTGGTGGACATTATCGTAGGTATCATATTGCTGATATATCCCAAAGGAGTTGTCAGTGTTTTTTTGATAATAGTCGGATTATGGGCCATCATCATGGGTATTCTTCAGATAGTGGCTGCCAGAAGGTTTCAGGAATATCTCAACAAAAACCTCTTATATGTCAGTGCAGCCGTTACATTTATCATTGGACTGCTATTCCTGTTCAGGCCATTTGAAGGAGGCAAGGTCATCATCGCATTGCTCGGAATCACAGCTTTGATATATGGGGGATTTAGCATCTACAAGATAGTGAAAGAAAAACAAAACCTGCCGGAATCGGAGTAAATGATGCAAAAAAGCTAATTCCGTTTGTGTTCAGGATTATTCCGCTCACTCCGGATGATGGTAAATTCATAATCGGTCACTGCTGCTGCATAAAAGTAACCCAATGCATTGTTGGAGACATTTGATGGCACATTGGCCGGCGGGGCGCTAAAAAGTCCGGTATTCCAGGCAGTCTCCGCCATAGCGGAATAAAGAAAGCCCAGATAGTTTTCAGAGATGCTAAACATTTCCATTCTCGCTTGGATGGTATCCGGATAAAAATAAACAGTGGAATCCGCACTGATTTGTTTTTTCTCCCTTGCATATCTTTTTACGGTTTCATCAAAAAACCAGTATAGATCAATGCCGTTGATATACTGGCCGTTTACAGCGTCATCTTCCTGAAACAACACTTCCCGCAAGGTATCGGTCGCCAGGTTGTTATTTAAATATACCAGCCACATATAATTGTTTCCTTGCTCCGGGGATTCGGGACCATAATAGCTGAACTGGTAAAAGGTGTCATCTGCCAGTTTATAGTATTGATAGTACCACTTAATGGAATCGATTTCTACAATGGAATGCATCTCATCTGAAGCATCGTAGGTCTCTCCCTGGTATTCAACGGATAAATGATAAGTTTTACCGGGACCTATTGCCATGGAATCCCGGTTGGTGATGTATCTGCCTTTTCCTGTATTTTTGAGAATCTGGGATTCACCCTGATCATCGTACACACGCACCAGGGCATCATTTATCCAGGTGCTCTTTTCTTCGCTAAAATAATCCGTTGTCCAGCTTAACCTCACTGTATCTTCCCGGTTGGGGTGATTGGTGATAGAGCCTTCCACGACCAGGCGCTTATTTTCATTGGTGTTGAGATGGTAATCCAGTTCTTCTTCGCAAGCTGTAAAAAGAAACGGCAAAGCAATCATCCCGGCCAATGTTAATTTAACAATCATTTTGCTTCTTACTGTTTGTTGTAGTATTTTCAATGCACTCATTTTCTTAAAAATTAAAATTGTAAGTGACCGAGGGAATCATTTCAAAGAGATATATTTTGGTTGACTTCGTCAGTTCAGGATTTTCTTCATCCTGCTTAAACAATACCGAATAGGTGTTGTGTCTCGAATATACATTATAAACTGAGATATTTAAACCATGTTCAAACTGGTTATTGAATAGTTTGTTTTTAAAGTTCCAGTTTAGCGATAAGTCCAGTCTGTGATATTCATTGCCTGGAATTCTTACATTGTTTCGCCTGGAATACACCGGCACCAGTTCTCCGTTATATTTATATTTGCTGGTTGGAACAGTGGTGGGCATGGGACTGGCATACACGAAATTGGTCGCTAAGGCGATATTGTTTTTGATATCATACGAAAGGGTGAGGGAGAGATCATGGGGTTTATCATACGATGCAGGGTATTCATAGTCTTTCTTGCCATTTAAATAGTAATCTTGCGGATGAAGAAGTTTAATATTCCACATGGTTTTTGACCAGGTATAGGCAAGCCAGCCGTTGAATTTTCCAAATTCTTTTTTAATCATCAGCTCAGCTCCGTAAGAATAACCATCGCCAAAACGCAATTCTGCATCGAACTTCTTATTGAGAAGCAGGTTGGCGTGATCTTTAAAATCAATGGCATTGCTGAACTTTTTATAATAGGCTTCAAGGCTTGTTTCCAGTTGGTCATCAAAGAAATTTTTAAAAACTCCCAGGGCCAACTGATCGGCCATCTGTGGTTTTATATTCGGGTTGGTACCAAACCATAAATCCAGCGGAGTGGCTGAGGTGGTATTTCTGGCCATTTGAATATACTGGTACATCCGGTTATAACTGGCTTTTAGGGATGTTGACTCATTGAGTTTTATCCGGATGCCAATCCTTGGTTCCAGTCCGTCGTAAGGACTGAAGAATTCATCCTTGCCGGTGTAGGTGGTGTCATCTATGACAACCTGGTAGTTTTCCACCGCCGTGTTGTAAATGGTATCTTTGCCAAAGTTCACATAATGCGAATACCTTAGTCCGTAAGATAAACTCAGCCATTCATTTATTTCCTGTTCATTGCTGATATATATACCATTTTCCAGGGCATAATTTTCATCCAGCGGAGGCTGATTGAAAACACTCTGGTTGCCTATCGGTTTTCCACTGCCGGGTTTAAACTGACGTATTTTAGCCTGCAAGCCAAACTTTATTTTGTTTTGCGGGTTCAGAAAAAAGGTATAGTCATAATCCATCCCATACTCGATGATGCCGGCTGACCAGTCAAATGCAAACGGACCGGTGGGCTGGGTGAGCCCGTAGGTGAAGTTGCTAAACATAAAAGTGAGATTGGAAAACAACCTGGGATTAAATATATGGTTCCATCTGGCTGTTAAGGTTTTATTTCCGTAATCAATGCCAAACAGGGTGTCAAACCTGGCTACATCCCGTCCGAAGTAACCTGAAAAGAATATCCGGTTTTCGTCGTTGATCTTATAATTGACTTTTCCATTGAAATCATAAAAGTAAACTATGCTTTGCTGGACGGCTTCCTGAGCTGAAAACGGAAAGAAAAGGTCTATATAGCTTCTTCTGCCTGAAAGAATAAATGAACTTTTATCTTTGATGATGGGCCCCTGAAAGGTTAAACGGCTTGAAATGGGCAATCCAATGCCACCAGATCCGTGAAACTCATTGGTGCTGCCTTCATTCATTCTGATATCAAGCACCGAGGACAGCCTCCCTCCATATCTGCTTGGTATCCCTCCTTTATATAATTCCATGTTTTTGATCGCATCACTGTTAAACACCGATAAAAATCCGCCGATATGAGAAGGGTTATAAACCGGTGCCCCATCCAGCAGGATTAAATTTTGGTCAACATTTCCTCCCCTGACATAAAAACCGGTAGAGCCTTCACCGGAATTGGTTATTCCGGGTAAAAGCTGGATCGATTTGAGCACATCCACTTCGCCCAGCAATGCAGGTATTTTTTTCACCTCTTTCATGTCCAGCTTTACTTTGCTCATCTGTGTCTCTGTTACATTGGCATCTTTTCTTTGACCATATACCTCTATGGACTCCAGCTCCCTGCTGATAGGGATAAGCCGAACATCGATTTTTTTGTCTTTATTGAATTCAATTTCCTTCTTAACCATTTCATATCCCATGTATGAATAATGCAGCTCATATTCTCCCTTTGGTAGTGAAATTGAGTAAAACCCATATTCATTGGTCACCCCTCCTGTCTTCAAGGACGGTATATAGATGGTAGCCCCGATTAAGCCTTCATTTTTATTGTCTGTAATATATCCACTGACTGTGACGAGGTTTTTATCTACATCTGTTTCATCTCCTTTGAGCAATGTATTTGTCTGAATGATAAATACCAATATGATGGCAATACAGTGTGGTAACGAATATTTTCTGATTTGATTATTCATTAAACTAATATTGTGAATTACAAAACGTTAAATCAACAAAAAAGTTGTTAAGAAACCGTTAAATTTACCGGACTCCTATCATAAATCCTCCGGAAGTTGAATATAAGTTCTTCAGCAGTAAAAGTCAGGGTTTAAAATACACCGAATTTAAAATCTTCCAGTGCATCTTCACTAATTGGCTTGTCCCTGCTAGTTCATCCAGATTGATGTTTGATGCAAAAGCCCGGGATGCAAACAATGAGATTCTGAAATACCGGATCAAATTGAATTCAAGTTCAATTCTTGGTTCCAGGATGAAATATGAGTCGGCATCAATCGCCTCCATGTTGTAGTCATCTTCAAATTCATTCTCATAATCCCGGAAATATTCATTTTCACTCGGATCACCATAGTGTTCCAGGTAAGTCATTCCTCCGGCTCCCATGAGTATGGATATGGATAAATGCACCGGGAACTTGGGCAATATGAGGGGTTCAAAAAATATTTCACCGTGACCGCCATAACCCTGTATAAAGTAAAACCCATCTCAAATTCAAGGAAGGTAATTTGATGATATTTTCGTAAGGTGTTGATATGAAGGCCATTAACCCTGAAACTTATCATGGCTTCCATGGCTTTTATATCATTCAGAAACTTTTTATAAGTAATTTTGGAGGTAAGCCCACCCCTGAGTCCAACTGCTTTCTCATATTCCTTTGCAAAAACCAGGGAAAATCCGCACAAAAAGATAAATGCCAAGAGAAACTGTCGTTTTTTTCTTGCGCGGGACTGGGTATTACCCATCAGTTTATTATTCCTGATTTTAAACAGTTTAGCAGGAAGAAGATATACCAATCAGATTATCATCCCGGCACCGAGTGTGTCATTGGTGCCTTCTTCGATTATGATGACGCTTCCTGTAATACGGTTTCTCCGGTAAGAATCGTAAAACAATGGTTTTGATGATTTGATGGTAACTTTGGCAATATCGTTTAGTCCGACTTGCTTATCTCCATATTCATGCTCCAGCGTATTAATATCGATTTTATAATCCACACTTTGTATCATGCAACGGGCATCTGCTGTGGTATGTTTAAGCAGGTACTTTCCCCTGGGCACCAGCGGTTTTTCTCTGAACCAGCAAATCATCATTTCAATTTCCTTGCCTGATTTTGGCAGGCTGTCCTCAGCGGCTATCATGTCTCCGCGACTGATGTCGATATCATCAGTAAGCTGCATGATCACTGATTGTGGAGCAAAGGCCTGCTCAAGGGATTCTTTATAAAAATTGATGGATTTGATTTTGGTGGATATCCCTGATGGGAAAATCTTCACAGGCTCACCGGGTTTGAATATTCCTCCTGCTATCCTGCCGCCATATCCCCTGTAATCGTGGTATTCATCTCTTTGAGGGCGGATAACATATTGCACCGGGAATCGTCCGTCAATATGATTATCGTCGCTGGCAATATGAATGTTTTCGAGTAAATAAAGAAAGGTTGGCCCGTCATACCAGTCCATATTTTCTGAGCGGGACACCACATTGTCCCCCAGCTTTGCACTGATTGGAACAAACCTGATATCGGTAAGGTCCAGTTTACCCGAAATTTCAGTAAACTTTGCTTTGATGGTTTCAAACACTTCCTCGTTGTAATCCACCAGGTCCATTTTATTCACACATATGATAATGTGAGGAATCTGCAGCAAAGTAGCAATGTATGAATGCCTGATGGTTTGCTCAATCACTCCGTTCCGGGCATCAATAAGGATCACAGCAGCATTGACCGTGGATGCACCGGTGACCATATTTCTGGTATATTGCACATGGCCGGGTGTATCGGCGATGATGAATTTTCTTTTTGGCGTGGCAAAATAACGGTAGGCCACATCAATGGTGATGCCCTGCTCTCTTTCAGCCCTCAGTCCATCCGTAAGCAATGCCAGGTTAACATCCTCTTCCCCTTTTGAACGGCTGTAAGCCTCAACGGATTCAAGCTGGTCTTCAAATATGGCTTTACTGTCGAACAATAACCGGCCGATGAGGGTGCTTTTGCCGTCATCAACGCTTCCTGCAGTCGAAAACCGCAGCAATTCCATATCCAGGTATGCATTATTACTATCAGCCATTAGTCTTTATTTTAATATTTTGATTGGTTCGCATTGGGTATTGAAAGGGCTTTTGTATTTTTTATCCAGCCATACTTTTTTATTATTAAAAATAACCTTCTTTTTTTCTGTCTTCCATGGCAGCTTCTGACCTTTTGTCGTCTGATCTTCCGCCTCTTTCAGTGGTTCGTGTTATAGCAATTTCTTCTACAATGTCTTTCAGGTTATTGGCTTCAGACAGGGTAAGCCCTGTGCATGTAATATCTCCGATGGTCCTGCATCTCACATTCTTTTCCACCACTTCTTCATTGTCTTTCAGGGTCATGAAAGGTGCTTTGGCAAGCCAAACCCCGTCCCTGTTGAACACTTTTCTTTTATGGGTAAAATATAATTCGGGTATATCAATATTTTCCATGTAGATATATTGCCATACATCAAGTTCTGTCCAGTTGCTAAGGGGAAAAACCCTGAAATGTTCTCCCAGGTTTTTCAAGCCGTTGAACAGATTCCATAATTCAGGTCTTTGATTCTTTGGATCCCACTGACCAAATTCATCCCTGTGGGAGAAGAATCGTTCTTTGGCCCTGGCTTTTTCTTCATCTCTTCTGCCGCCTCCCATGGCAGCATCTACCTTTAATTCTTCAATGGCATCAAGCAGTGTAATGGTTTGGATTTTATTGCGACTTGCATTATAACCGGTTTCTTCCAAAGCTTTCCCTTGTTTGATGCTGTCTTCCACATACCTGACGATTAACTGGGTTTCCGTTTCTTTTACGAGGTTGTCACGGAATTCCAGTGTTTCAGGAAAGTTATGTCCCGTATCAATATGAAGCAACGGAAAAGGAACCCTGGCTGGATAGAAAGCTTTTCGGGCAAGGTGGAACATCACGATGGAATCCTTCCCACCGGAAAACAGCATGACCGGTTTATCAAATTGCGCCACTACTTCGCGGATTACGAAAATAGATTCTGATTCCAGTTCCCGTAAATGATTGATTTTGTATTCTTCCATAAATATATTCTTTCTCAGAATGCTATTAAAAATTAAGAATTTTGCAAAATTAACAAAAATTATTTAAAAGCATTGCCTTCCTCCAAACAACTTTATTAAATGGAATGTCATTGAGAATGAGCCCATTTGTAGGTGCCAGGGGCTTGTTTTTTAAGCCTCAACATGGAGATGAAGATAAGGCGAGGATTATTCCGGGTCAAACCAGTTTCTTAAAAAAATGGATTTGACATCTGAAGGAATATTGCTATTATACAATCGCTCTTCAGCGGAATAGGGGAACCTTCTGGGAAGTCCCTCTCCCACCACCGGTGTGATTTCCGGTATGCCACTCCTTCTCCAGTCCACAAATGCTTCTGGTTGCAGGAACATGCCTATATACTTTTGAAACATGATTTCTTCATAGAGTTCATCATCATCTACACTGCTCAGGAGCCGTTCAAACCTTGAGAACCAATCATCCTGGTAAAGTTGCACAAATTCCCTGCCAACGGCAGCCTGCAAATATTCTGTGGTGGTTTTTTCAAGGGATGCCCTTACGGCCTCTTTCAGCGCTTCCCGGGCTTCATCAAATAATGATTTCTTACTGTATGCTTCTGCCAGGATATATTGCTGTTCTGCATAGGTGATGAATCTGACCGGAGAATCTTTGCTGCCGAAGAAGTCGCCCGCAAATTCATTTTCAACACCATTCTGGAAAGCATCTAATCTCAGGTCATTTCTGTTTTCCGACATGGCATTTTTAAAAAAAGTGCTTTCATTGCAGTCACCCAACTGGTCATCAAACTGCCAAAGCGGATTCGCTTCATTTTCTTTGTCACCAAAAGCAAACTGGAAATCATCATTATAAGATTCAAAAACCGGGATATCCGTATTGTTGTAATAAGAAATCACGGAATCATATGCTGCTTCGCCATAAACTCCGGAAAGGTGAACAGCATACCTCATTTTTAATGCACCGGCTGCCTTCAGCCATTTCCTGGTTACTTCCCTTTCATAAATCAGGTCTCCGTCAGCCAGACTGACGGAATTGCTGTCTTCGTGCTCATTTAAGGCCATAATGGCTTCATTCAGCAATTGTTGGATGCCTGCATAGACTTTTTCTTGCGGATCATATGGTGGATGAAGGTTTTCATCACCCTGGAGGGCTTCCCGGAAAGGAATGGCTCCCCACAACTGGGTGGCCGTACCCAGGGTAAATGCTTTCAGCAGTTTTGCGGCCCCGGTGTAATGAGGGGACCGGTTATCAGGCTGTCCGGATTTTTCAATGATGACTTCAAGATCTTTCAATACGCCGGCATAAAGGGTGTTCCACAAGTTATCTACGTCTGAACCAAGATAGGTATAGTTGTTGATGATGGCTGCCTGTCTTCTTGATCCCCTGATGTATTGAAGCCACATGCCAGTGGTACCGGTTACATCAAATCCCCCGTAAGCATATGCCAGCTGGCCCTCCACTCCCGGCAATATGTCATCTATGGAAGGATCTTCCGGACTGTCCGGGTCAATATTGATATCCGTATCAATCCATTTTTCACAAGAAGTAAAAAACAAGATGGCTATTAGCGTAAGAATGATATTTTTCATCTGTGATAAATGTTATGTTAAACTCTTGTATTTCAATTATATAAATTAAATAAAGTCAACTATTTCGTTTCAAATGCCGATGGAGCCCTCATGTTTAGATCATATCCTTTTGTGCACGATAGTGAATGAGGGGTTCATGCTGGTGCTCATTTTGCTTCATCTTTATTTTTTGCTTTAAAATCCGGCCCGGATGCCCAGCAAATAAGTTCTGGTACCCGGCATATTAAAATAATCAATCCCCTGTGCATTGCTGTTTCCAAACAAACTGGTCTCGGGATCAACGCCTGTATAAGGAGTCAGTAAAATAAGGTTTTTGCCGGTAAAATAGATTTCGAGCCTCTTAAAAAATGTTTGGTTCATTAAGTTATCGGAGAAGGCGTAAGAAATGGTTAAGTCACGGAGCCGGAACCAATCTGTGTCTTCTATAAATTGTGATTGCGGACCGGTAAAGGCGCTTCCTGGTCCGTATCCATAATGCCATGCTTCATCCAACTTGACTTCCACATCTGCTTTGTCTCCCGGGCCTTCCTTTTCTATCCTGTCCCCATTTTCATCCGTTTCATAATGAACCAGCTCCCCCTTGTTGTTGTAATGGCCATATAATCCTGTCCATGATTCTGTTTCAGTATTCCGGGTTTCGGTATCTTTATGCTTGCCGTAATAATAAAGGGCTCCTTTGGTACCATTCCACATTTGCCCCCCTACCTTTATATCGAGCAGGGCGCTGATTTGAAGATTCTTATAACGAAAGTCATTGGTAATCCCGATGGTATAGTCCGGTTCAACTTTTCCGATGATTCCCAGGTCCAATGATTGTATGGGATACTGATAGGTTTCTTCCTCCTGTCTGTCGTCGATAATATAATGTCCGTTGTCATTCGTTAAAAACTTTGAACCATAGATAAGCCGGTATGAATTGTTGAGCACGGCATGTATTTGCGGGTCTCCAAATCCTCCTATGTCCCTTAGCACGTTGACATTGGTAGCGCCGGTGGCCAGACTGGTCACTTTGGTTTCAGGATTCGCAAAATTGGCATTGATGTTCCATGCAAAGTCATTGATTTCAATCACACTGGCTCTCAAAGAAATCTCAAATCCCCTGGTTTCCATGGTGGCCGTATTCATGTACTTGCTGTCGAATCCCGTTGAAGTGGCTATCGGGGCTTCCATCAGCAGATCGAGATTTTGATTGAAGAAATAGGCCAGGTCCAGCTGAAACTTATTATCCCTGAACCTCAGATTTGTTCCTATTTCGAGACTTTTCTGTGTTTCCGGTTTCATGATATTGTTTCCGATCACGTTATCCAGGGTGAATGATGCCATATCTTTAAATGGAAACCTTATGCCATTGGTCCAGCCGTCTCCTGCACCGGCCTGATACCATAAGGTTCTTAACCGGTAAGGGTTGGCATCACTGGCGGTAATGGCATAAGAGGCCCTTATTTTACCAAAAGGCAACAAGTCAGATTTCAATGCTTCGATTTCTGTAAATACAAATCCGGCGCTTACGGAAGGATAGAAAAACCCGTTGTTGTTTTCAGGCATGGTGGTGGACCATTCCTGACGTGCAGTGAAGTTCATGAATAGCATGCTTTGGTATGAAAATCCAAGATCCCCGAAAAACGCCGCCCTTCTGACTATTTGTTCCCCTTCATAGGCCACCGGATCATTGGTGTTTGCCAGGTTGTCCCAGTCATATTCCAGGAGTCCCAGCGCATTTCCGGCAACATAATACCATCTTCTTTGAAACAGGTTATTACCTAGGAAAACATTGGCAGAAAAGTCTTCTCCCAGATCCCGGGTGATGTTTATGATAAAGTCCGAATTGATATGCTGGCTGCTGGTTTGCTGTTTATAGCTTCTGCCGCTGGTATACTGACTGGAATGTATTTCATAATAATCGCTTGATGTCCTGTTATACCAATCAGTCCCCAGTTTGTATTTAAGGTTAATCCATCCGGCAGGTTCATAGTTCATTGTTACATCACCTATCATCCGGTTGGTTTTATCCGGGGATGTTATTTCATTCACCACCCAGTAAGGGTTATCAAATCCTCCGCCTCCGCGGTATGTTCGTTGCGTCTGATCATCAAATTGATAACCATATTCATTATTAAAATTGGGCGGGGTTCTTAAAAGACCGAGCATCAGGCCGGATGTATTCGAACCTTGCTGAATCTGATTCATGGTATTGTTCAGGTATTGAACATTGGTGGATGTACGGAACCCCTCGAAAATTTCTGTTTCTCCGGAAAACTTGAAAGTATTTTTATTTAAAGTATTATTGGGGATGACCCCTTCAGTTGAGTAATTGGAATAAGAAAAATAATAGTTTGTACTTTCCGTACCACCTGAAAAGTTGATGGAATTGTTGAATGTAACCCCGGTCTGGAAAAAATCATAGGGATCATGGGTTGTTATTTCCCCGCCGGCATATTGTTCGTCATATAAAAAATATCCACTATACACTTTGGCATCCGGATCATCCTTGTATTCAGGCTTATATACAATTCTACCGTTCGGATTCCATTTCTCCAGATATTTTTCCATGGTTACATATTCGGGACCATCCGTATTGTTTTTATCGAAAGGGATAAAATTGGGATCCCAGGTATAGGTAAGGCTGTCTTTATGGGGTCCCCAGGAAACTTCACGCCAGAATTCCGTACCGTCTGGTGACCCAATCCGGCTATACGTTCCGCCGTATATGGATGGCCATGTTTCATCGGCCCTGAGATATGACCCCTGAACATAAGAATGCTGGAGGTCCGGAACCTGAGATATTCTGTCTATGGAGACTGAAGAGTGGACATTTACCCGTACCTGGCCATCTTCAGTGGCTTCTCCTTTTTTAGTGGTAATGATGATGGCTCCGTTGGCGGCCCTGATGCCATAGAGGGCTGAAGCAGCCCCTCCTTTTAATACAGACACAGATTTGATGTCATCAGGATTCAAATCCATGATGCGGTCTGACTGTGCAGTCCCATCTACATCTGATGCCCCGCCGCCTTTGTCAATAGGCACTCCGTCAATGACAAAAAGCGGCCGGTTATCATTAAGCAGGGAAGCTGCACCGCGGATTTCAATGAAGGATGAGGCACCTGGTGTACCGGAAGAACTCTTTACCTGAACACCTGCCACCCTTCCTGATAAGGCGTTGATAACATTTTGGTTGTTCGATTTTTCAATGGATTCGCTCTGAATATCCTGGACGGCATAACCAAGGGCTTTTTGCTCCCTTCGTATTCCAATGGCGGTCACAACAATCTCTTCCACCTTAAGAACATCAGGTTGCAAGGTTACATTAATATTGGTTTTATCTTCGATGTTTATTTCCTGTGGCACCATTCCGACAAAACTAATGACTAACGTATTGGCATCTTCCGTCACTTCCAGGGAAAAGTTTCCATCCAGATCCGTGATGGTTCCAATGGTGGTTCCTTTGACTACGATGTTAGCGCCGGGTAATGGCAGATTATCCTCAGCACTGATTACTTTACCTGTTATGGTTCTTTCCTGGCCGTAGGCAGATTGGTATAAGAACCAAAAAAAGATCAGAATAAGCGGCGTATATTTTTTCATTATTGGCACTTAAATTTTATCAACTTAAAAACCCTTAAAAATAAAAAATATTAAGCTATTATGGTCAAGATTTATAAAAAATTAGTTATAAATTGATTGCAAAGAAAAATAAATTTCGTACAACATATTATTTTTATAAACTTCAGGATTTATTTGCGTTTTACCATTGAAAATATTAATTTCATCTTTTCATTCTTTTCCAAAAAATCAGAAAACGAATGAGCATGAAAAACTAACAAAAAAGCAAAATTATGACCGATTATCATGAGCCTGCAAATGAGCTTAGCAATGAGACAAGAAACTATAACAGAGCGCTTACCAGTTTGAAAGAAGAAATTGAAGCGGTTTCCTGGTATCAGCAGAGGGTTGATGTTTCCGAAGATGAGGATTTAAAAAAAATTCTTGCCCACAACCGGGATGAGGAAATTGAGCATGCCTGTATGACCCTTGAATGGCTAAGAAGAAATATGCCCATGTGGGATGAACATTTGAAGACGTATTTATTCACTGAAGGCGATATTACAGCATTAGAAGAGGAAGAGACTGGCCAGCAAATGAACCAGTCAGATTCCCATGGATTAAACATTGGTAAATTGGAAAAGTAAATAGTGGCTCTAAGAAAACGTCAATAACTGCGTTATGCTCACCTTAAGCACC
>CAYFUP010000055.1:0-18011 GCA_964346235.1 uncultured Bacteroidales bacterium
ATAAAGGATTGGTGATATGATTTTTTGAAGATGAGGTAGATTTTATTTATAAGGTTAGATCACAGAAAGGCCATGGATAAAACAAATAATATGGAAACAGCGACGAAGAAAAAAAACAATATTCATATTAAGGAACAAGAAGCGCTCAATGATTACAGAATGGTTTATTTAAGCCGGCAAATCAGCATTATCGGAAGAAAGGAGGTGCTTACCGGAAAAGCTGAGTTTGGCATATTTGGAGATGGAAAAGAAGTGGCACAGGTAGCCATGGCAAAAAATTTCAGGAAAGGCGACTGGCGTTCCGGTTACTACCGGGACCAGACCTTTATGCTGGCTGCGGGATTGCTGGAGACTGAAGAAATGTTCCTTCAGTTATACGGTCATACTGATATCCCGGAAAATCCTTCCAGTGGAGGCAGATCCATGAACAATCATTATAGTACCAGGACACTGAACAATGACGGCTCATGGAAATCTTTGATGCAGCAGAAAAATTCCTCTTCGGATGTTTCTTGTACCGCAGGTCAGATGCCCAGGTTATTAGGACTGGCATATGCGTCGAAGTTGTTTCGGAATAACCGGGAATTGTTAAGTTTCAAAGAATTATCCGACAAAGGCAACGAGGTGGCATTCGGAACCATCGGAGATGCAAGCACTGCTCAGGGGCATTTCTGGGAAACCATCAATGCAGCAGGTGTTCTTCAAATTCCCATGGCCCTCGCCATCTGGGATGACGGATATGGGGTTTCTGTTCCCACCAGCTTGCAGGTGGCCAAAGGAAAGATTTCAGAGGTACTCAGAGGATTTGAGAAGACCACCACCGATAAAGGAATTCTTATTTATAAGGTAAAAGGTTGGAATTACCCTGCTTTAATGACTGCCTTTCGTGAAGGAATAGCCATATGCCGTGAACAACATATTCCGGTAGTATTTCATGTGGAAGAAATGACCCAGCCTTCCGGCCATTCATCCTCCGGTTCTCATGAAAGATACAAGTCAAAGGAAAGATTGCAGTTTGAGGAAGACTATGACCCCATGAAGAAGATGAGGGAATGGATTGTAGAAAATAAACTGGCTTCCCATGAATCAATGGAAAAATTAGAAAAGGAAGTGGAAGATGAGGTGAAAGCAGCCAGGGACAGCGCATGGAAAAAATACCGCGAATCCATTGAAAATAAAAAGAACGAATTGATCACCATTATTGAAAGCGAAGACCTTTCATGCGATGAGGAAAAAAATAAGAAATTATACAAACTGTCTGCAGATCTTAAAAATGCGCTATACCCCTTGCAATATGATATCATTTCCACTGCCAGGAAATTTGTCAGAAATGCCATAAAATTTGATTGTTTTCCTTCTAACCAATTGAAAGAACAAATGGTCAGCTGGCTAAGGAAGAATTATGCAATGGCCAAAGACAAATACAGCACTGCCCTCCATAATGAGTCCAAATACTCTGCACTCAAAGTGAAAGAATTGAAGCCCGTCTTTTCTGAAAACTCCCCAATAGTAAACGGAAGGGAGATTATCCGGGATAATTTTGACAAACAGTTCGAAAAAAATCCTTTGCTGGTGACCTTTGGGGAAGATACTGGAAAATTAGGGGATGTGCATAAAGGAATTGAGGGGCTTCAGGACAAGCATGGGGTTTTGCGGGTAACCGATACCGGAATCAGGGAAACCACTATACTCGGACAAGGCATTGGAATGGCATTGAGGGGATTGCGCCCAATTGCTGAAATACAATACCTGGATTATCTGATCTACGCCGTTCAGACCATTAGCGATGATCTGGCCACGACCCATTGGCGGTCGAATGCCGGACAAGCGGCTCCGGTTATTATTCGTACCAGGGGGCACAGACTGGAAGGAATCTGGCACTCAGGATCTCCTATGGGCATGATTATTAATGCGCTAAGAGGCTTATACGTATGTGTGCCAAGAAATATGACCCAGGCTGCAGGGTTTTATAATACCCTGCTGGAAGGACAAGATCCGGCTTTGGTGATTGAGCCCCTTAACGGTTATGCCGTGAAAGAACGAAAGCCTGATAATATGGGAGAATATAAAACTCCCTTGGGAAAGCCGGAAATCATTCAGGAAGGTTCCGATATAAGCCTGGTCACGTATGGTTCATGTGTGAGAATTGCACAAAATGCAGTGCATCAGCTAAAAGAATTGGGTATCTCAGTAGAATTAATTGATGTGCAAACCTTGATTCCTTTTGATTTATCCCATACCATTCTGCGATCATTAAAGAAAACCAACAAGATACTTTTTGTGGATGAGGACGTTCCGGGAGGAACCACTGCCTATATGATGCAAAAAGTGTTGCAGGAACAAAAAGGATATTACTACCTCGATGCCCAACCTGCTGCCCTTTCCGCTGAGGATCACCGTCCCGGCTATACCCTGAGCGGGGATTATTTTTCCAAGCCCAGTGCCGATGATATGGTGGATGAGGTTTATAAAATAATGAGTGAATATCACCCGGATAAATATCCTGAATTGCCGTTATAATATTCTTTCCCCTTTTTGGATTCTTTATAAATTGTTTAGAATAATTCTAAATAAACCTGCCTGTCACTAATTCGCTTTGATTGTTATTTCGATTATTTATATTTAGAAAGCAAGTTTTCTAAATGGTATAATATTTAGTGTTAACAAAATAACAGTGTTATATTTTTCACAATTATAATAAATTCATAATTTAATTAAAACTATTTGATATGCAGGATATTAATAATCTTATTCAATCCCTGGCCGAGGAACATGGAAAAAACAGGGAAAGTCTTTTACCCATTTTACAGGGCATTATAGAAAAGGAAAGATACATATCGGATGAAGCCATGACAAAAGTTGCCGAAACACTTGATATGTCAGCCGCTCAAGTTTATGGTACCGCCACCTTTTATTCTTTCCTGGATATAAAACACCGGGGAGAATATGTCATCCGGATATGCAAGACCATTACATGCGACATGAAAGGAAAACGTGAAATCATGCAAGTCCTGGAAGATTTGTTAAAAATAAAATCAGGCGAAACCACCCGGGATAATAAATTTACTTTATTGGAAACGAATTGTCTTGGGCATTGTCATAAAGGACCTGCCATGCTTATCAATGATGAAGTTTTTACAGAGCTGACCACAGAGAAAGTGACGGATATCGTTAATAACTATTTAAAACATACAAAACATTAAACAATGGAAAAAGACTTAAAACGAGTTGATTTAATATTTGAATCATGCGAGAGCAAAGAGGTGCTGAAAAAAGCGCTTAAAATGGATAACGATTCCATCATTCAGGAAATCCTGGATTCCGGTCTCCGTGGAAGGGGAGGGGCTGGATTCCCAACTGCGATGAAATGGAAATTTGCCGCACAGGAAGAAAGTGATGAAAAATTCGTGGTTTGCAATGCGGATGAAGGAGAGCCGGGAACATTTAAAGATCGTGAAATATTGCTTCAGGTGCCTCAAAAGGTATTCAGCGGCATGGCCATTTGTGCCAAAGTCATCGGTGCCAAACTGGGTTTTATGTACCTGAGGGGTGAATACAAATTTTTGGAAGAAACGCTTCAGAAAGAAATCACTGCTTTTAATGAAACCATTCAGCAACTGGGATTAGATTTTACCATTAAGCTATTGCTGGGAAGTGGCGCTTACATATGTGGGGAAGAAAGTGCCTTGTTTGAGTCCATGGAAGGTGAGCGGGGCGAACCGAGAAACAAGCCACCATATCCTACAGCCAATGGTTTCCGGGGAAAGCCCACGGTAATTAATAATGTGGAAACGCTGGTTTATTCCCTGATGATATGCAAACATGGGGCCAGGAAATTTCAGGAGCTGGGCACAGCGGACTCAAGAGGATCAAAAGTATTTTCCGTTTCAGGGGACACTCCGACACCAGGAATTTATGAACTCGAGCTTGGCATGTCCCTTCAGCAGTTTGTCGATGAATTTGGCGACGGCGATACCAAAGCAGTCCAGGTAGGGGGTGCATCCGGATTTTGTGTTCCGAGAAAAAAATTCAAAGATACGATCATCGGTTTTGAAGGCGTTCCCACCGGCGGTTCCATGATGCTTTTTAACAGCTCCAGGTCGATGTACAATGTATTGCGAAATTATATTGACTTTTTTGAGGAAGAATCCTGCGGTCAATGTACGCCTTGCCGTGTAGGCTGCCAACAGCTGATGAGGGGCATCGAAGCGGTAAAACGGGGTGATAAGCCTTCTTTGTATCTCTCCGAATTGATGAAACTGACCGATACCATGAAGCTGACTGCGAAATGTGGTCTGGGGCAGTCTGTGGCCAATTCATTTTCATCGATTGTTGACAATTTTAAAGAGGAAATGATTTATTGATGTTTCTCATAACAATCATCATAAATAATCTTTGGTTGCAGTCATCATCCCTTTTCATCAATAATTCAAAATATTAAAACAGCATTAATTTCAGAAAATATCAAAAACTCAAATAATATGAACAACAAGGTAAATCTAAAGATAGACAATGTTAGCATTCAGGTGGAAGAAGGGAAAACAGTCCTTGAAGCAGCACGTGAACTAAACATCCATATCCCAACCCTCTGTCATCATGAGGATTTATGTGTAGCCGGCAATTGCCGGGTGTGCATAGTAGAACAAAAAGGGGCCAGGGGACTGGTGGCTTCCTGTGCCATGCCGGTATCCGATGGCATGGAAATCACCACCAATTCACTCAAAGTGAGAAATGCCAGAAAACACATCATCGAATTATTGCTTTCAGAGCATAATGAAAAGTGTACCACTTGCTATAAAAATGGAAAATGTGAATTGCAGAATCTGGCTGCTGAATATAAAATTGAAGGGGAGCGATTTATTGATCTGATTCCTTTTAAGGATTATGCCATGGATATGATGTCTCCTTCCATCATCAAAGATGACAGCAAATGTATCCGTTGCCAGCGATGTGTCAGAACCTGTGAAGAACTCCAGCATGTCAGCGCCCTTGGTGTGGCTTATAAAGGAGGTGAAATGAAGATTTCCACGTTTTTTGAAAATTCAATGTTTGATGTGGTATGCACCAACTGCGGTCAGTGCGTTAACCGCTGTCCAACAGGCGCTTTGGTGGAAAAGAACTATATTGATCAGGTTTTTGATGCCATATACGATTCCGGCAAGCATGTGGTCGTTCAAACTGCTCCTGCTACCCGCATTGCATTGGGAGAAGATTTGGGTATGGAACCGGGGAATATTGTGACCGGCAAAATGGCATCTGCTTTAAGGCGATTGGGATTTGATTCGGTGCTGGATACTGATTTTACGGCTGATTTGACCATTATTGAAGAAGGAAATGAATTGCTGACCAGGTTAAAAAAGGTCTTGGTGGATAATGACCCGGCTGTAAGAATTCCCATGACCACTTCATGTTCACCGGGTTGGATCAAATTCATAGAACATACATTTCCGCAATTCCTGGATAATGTGTCAACCTGCAAATCTCCTCAGCAAATGTTTGGTGCCCTGGCCAAAACGTATTATGCGCAAAAACGTGGCATTAACCCGGAGGACATTATTTCGGTGTCCGTCATGCCCTGCACTGCGAAAAAATTTGAAGCCGACAGGCCCGAAATGACAGATAGTGGGTATAAAGACGTTGACTATGTTTTAACAACCCGTGAACTGGCCATCATGATAAAACAAGCCGGCATTCAGTTTGATACCCTGGAAGAAAGCCATTATGACTCCATCATGGGTGAATCCACCGGCGCTGCTGTTATCTTCGGCGCTACCGGAGGAGTGATGGAGGCAGCCCTGAGAACGGCTTATGAGGTGGTAACAGGGAGAAACGTGCCTTTTGAAGAATTGAACATTATGCCAGTAAGGGGCATGGAAGGCGTCCGTGAAGCTTCTGTCAAGATAACGGATCCTTTGCCTGACTGGAAATTTCTTGATGGAGTGGAAGTAAAGACTGTCGTGGCACACGGACTAACCAACGCCAAAAAAGTGATGCAAATGGTTCAGGATGGAAAGGCAGATTATCATTTTATTGAAATCATGGCATGTCCGGGTGGATGCCTCGGTGGCGGCGGTCAGCCTATACCGACCAATGCAGATATCAGGCAAAAACGATCAGATGCCATTTACCAGGCTGATATGGATATGCCCATCAGAAAGTCCCATGAAAATCCGGAAATAAAAATGATTTATGAAGATTTTCTTGGCCAGCCACTTGGTCACAAATCCCATGAGTTGCTACATACTCACTACAAAGAAAGGGCCCGGTATTAGAGAATTCTCAGGTCAAGTGAAATAAATGCCAAGACAGGTGATTTAAAAGCCACGATCAGGGAACGGAAGTGGCTATAATTCCTCATCTTTGCAGGTTATGCTTTTTGATGGGCCTGAGAATAGTTAGGACCAGCCTGCCGGGATGTTTGGAATTATAGATCTTCTTCAAAGAAAAACGCTATTTTATTTCTTATTCTAAAAGCAACTTTTATCTTTTTAACAGGATAAGTCTTTTAGCATCCCAGCCTGCCCTGATCAAACCGGATGGGTCCTGAAAAACCTGAATCTGCTCTAAAAAGCAGGGATTTTTCACTATTCAACTTATCTAACACAACAAAATTAGAAAAAACCAATTTTTTTCTCCGGCCATAAAATACCAGAATGAATGCGTTAACAAGTGTTGTGGTTTACTTTTAGCCATCCGGGTAAAACAATGCCTTGTTAAACATTTCTGAATACACCTTGTTTTAAACTATATGATTCAAAGGTTTGATTTATTGTCATTGACCAACGATAAAACAGCAATAGAATGTCGGGATTAAAAGAAAAACTATTAGACAAAATAAACGAATGGCGACCCAGAACCCATCAACTGGCTGAAAAATATGGCGATGTGGTCATTGATCAGGTAACCATTGGCCAGGTAATAGGTGGAATGCGCGGAGTTAAATCCCTTGTCACAGATATTTCATATCTTGATCCCTTTGAAGGCATTCGATACAGGGGGCATACCCTCCCTGAAGTCTTCAAACAACTTCCCAAGCCGGAAGGCTCAGAAATGCCATATGTGGAGGGATTATATTATTTATTGTTAACCGGAGAAATTCCCTCTCAATACGAGATGGAAGCGGTTTTTGAAGAATTCAGGAAAAGGAGAAAACTTCCGCCATATGTCTATGAGGTCATTGATGCATTTCCGGGGGGTAGTCATCCCATGGCCATGTTTTCCTCCGCCATTCTTACCATGCACAGGGAGTCATTATTTACGGCAAGGTACAGAATGGGTATCAACAAAATGGACTATTGGGATCCGACCTATGAAGATGCCTTGAACCTGATGGCAAAATTGCCTGAAATAGGAGCATATATTTATGCTAAGCTCTACAGGGAAGAGAACTTTCCAGGTTCAAATCCAGATCTGGATATGGCTGGTAATTTTGCCCACATGATGGGCATTGACAAGCCGTATGATGACGTTTCCAGGATGTATTTCATTATTCATGCAGATCATGAAAGTGGCAATGTGAGTGCGCATACCGGACATTTGGTGGCCAGCAGTCTTTCTGATATATACCTGGCCATATCAGGCATGATAAACGGATTGGCCGGACCGTTACATGGTTTGGCCAACCAGGAAGTGCTCAGATGGATACAACATGTTTATGATGAAATGGGCGGAAAAATTCCGACAGAAGAAGAAATGAGAAAGTATGTCTGGGATACCCTGAATTCCGGTCAGGTGGTTCCGGGATTCGGCCATGCCGTGCTTCGTAAGACAGATCCACGCTATATGACCCAAAGGGAATTCAGTTTGAAACATATTCCGGATGATCCGTTGTTTAAATACGTGGATTTGCTGTACAAGATAGTGCCCCCCATTTTGAAAGAACAAGGCAAGGCAAAGAATCCGTGGCCCAATGTGGATGCCCATTCAGGCATTATTCAATGGCATTACGGGGTGAGGGAATATGAGTTTTATACGGTATTATTCGGTATTGGCAGGGCTTTGGGGATAACAGCCAATATCATATGGGACCGTGCACTGGGCTATCCCATAGAACGCCCTAAATCCGTGACCACCGAAATGCTTGAAAAAATGGCCATGGGTAACAAAAAAGACGAGTCAGCCGGATAATTTATCTGACACCCTTAAAACTGCGGTGCCTGATGAAACTGAATGTTGGGGTATTTTTCCTGCGTTATCCCGCTAAAACTCCGAGGTGGAATGAAACTGAATATTGGGATATTTTTCCTGGGCCATTTGTAAACTGAATGCCGTATCAGCGAGGAATACTTCTCTTCCATGCTTATCCTCAGCGATGAACTGATATTTACGCTTTTTGAAGTCCTCCAGTTCTTCTTTTTTATCACTTTCTATCCAGCAGGCTTTATACAAGGAAATGGGTTCATATTTGCAGGAAGCCCCGTATTCATGTTTTAACCTGAATTCTATGACATCAAATTGCAAAGCGCCAACCGTTCCTATTATTTTTCTGCCATTGAATTTATTTTTAAAAATTTGAGCAACCCCTTCGTCCATTAATTGATCAATTCCCTTGTGTAATTGCTTGAATTTCATTGGATCTTTGTTTTCAATATAGCGGAACATCTCCGGGGAGAAACTCGGCAAACCTTTAAAATGAATTTTTTCACCTTCAGTGATGCTATCTCCGATTTTAAAATTGCCGGTATCATGAATACCGATAATGTCGCCGGGATAAGCAAATTCCACCGTTTCCTTCTTTTCGGCCATAAAAGAGGTGGGATTGGAAATTTTAAAGTTTTTGTTCAGCCGGACATGCAGGTATGGTCTGTTTTTTTGAAATATACCGGAACAAATTTTGACAAAAGCAATGCGATCCCGGTGTCTCGGATCAATGTTCGCATGTATTTTAAAAACGAAACCAGAAAACTTTTCTTCAAATGGATTTACTGTCTTTTCTTCCGCCTCGACCGGTTTGGGATAAGGGGCAATACGAATAAAGCAATCCAGTAAATCTTTTACCCCGAAATTATTCAATGCACTGCCAAAAAAAACCTGTGCAATGTCGCCGCTCAAATATCCTTCAACATCATAGTCGTTATACACTTCATTGATTAATTCCACTTCTTCCCTTAATTTGGAAGCAGGCTCATCGCCAATATGGTTCTCCAGGGAAGGATCATTCAAATTCTCAAATTCAATGATTTCTCCGAGTTTTTGTTTTTCCCTGGCCTGGTAGAGGTTTAGTTTTTTTTCAAAAAGGTTGTAAACCCCTTTGAACCGGTCCCCCATGCCAATCGGCCAGCTTAAGGGCCTGACCCTTATTTCAAGCTCAGTTTCAATCTCATCCAGCAACTCAAATGCATCTTTTGCCGGACGGTCAAGTTTATTGATAAAAACAATAACAGGTGTTTTTCTCATGCGACACACTTTCATCAGTCGCTTTGTCTGAGGTTCTACCCCTTTGGCTGCATCGATAACGATAATCACACTGTCCACGGCCGTTAGCGTTCGAAAGGTGTCTTCTGCAAAATCCTGGTGACCGGGGGTATCCAATATGTTTATCTTAATTCCCTCATATTCGAATCCCATGACCGATGTGGCCACAGAAATGCCACGCTGTTTTTCGATTTCCATGAAATCAGAGGTGGCCGTTTTTTTGATTTTGTTGGATTTAACAGCACCGGCAATCTGGATGGCACCCCCAAACAACAATAGTTTTTCTGTTAAGGTGGTCTTTCCTGCATCCGGATGACTGACAATGGCAAACGTTCTTCTTTTTTTAATGGCTTCTTTTAAGTTCATCTTTTCTCCTGCAATTTTAGGTCTGCAAAAATAATAAATTATGATCATTCAGCATTTTTCATGCCATATCATTTTATTATTTTCCTTTTCTCCAGCGTTTAATCCGGTTTAAAGAGACCCTGGTAGGCGTTAACGGTTCAATGGGGAAAATGCCCTGACTGACGTGTCTGACATCCTCAATGGAATAAAATGAACGGGGGTTATATTTTTTTATCATGTTGATTACCTTGTCAATATCATGACGTTTTAATACCGTATAGATAATATGAACATTGTCTTCCATTCCCTGTGCAGGGACAATGGTGACTCCAAAACTTTCATCGTGCAATGCATTAATCAGAGAGTTGGCGCTTTTTCTGGTGATTATCCGAATGACCACCTTTCCAATGGCTATTTTTTCTTCTATGAGCAATCCCACATAGTTTCCCACTGCAAATCCACCGGCATAGGCCAGGTAGTAAGCAAAGTTATTAAGATGTTCAAATATTTTAGAAATGGCCAGCACCCAGATTAACACTTCGAAAAAGCCAAGAAGCGGGGATAAGATCTTATGTCCTTTCGATATGAAAACAATTCTGATTGTCCCTATGGTAACATCGAGGATGCGGGCTACAAAAATTAACATCGGCAGTATCACTAAAGCATAGCATTCACTGCTCATGATGGATTCAAATAACATTCAGTGGTCTAAATGGTTGTAAGGGTTCAACATGCCAATTCAAAGTTACGATAATTACGAAGATTTGAAAGGAATGTTGTATAATTATGATAAAATAATCCCTAAAAAATGAAAAATAATAATCTTTATTTTTCCAGCCACTGAACAATCTCTTCTGAGTCCGGTTTCTTTCTGGGTGGCACAAAATCAACCAGCTGCCCGTTTTCATCAATTAAATATTTCTGGAAATTCCAACGTACGCTGCTGTTTTTTAACCCATTCAGGTCTTTTTCAGTCAGCCACTTATATATGGGATGCATGTCGTCTCCTTTCACCTTGATTTTTTCCATCATTTGAAAGGTAACCCCGTAATTCACCTGGCAGAAATTCTTTATCTCTTCATTATTGCCTGGTTCCTGATTCATGAAATCATTGGAAGGGAAACCGATGATTTCAAAATCATCTCCTTCGTATTTCTCATAAAGCTTCTGCAGGTCTTCATACTGAGGGGTTAATCCACATTCGGAGGCAGTATTTACAATCAGCACTTTCTTGCCTTTGAGCTGGTCCATGGAAAATTCCCGGCCATCAATCGTTTTTGCTGAATAATCATATAAAGATTTTTTTTCAGCGGCATGTATGTTTGCCGTTGCCATCAGCATCGTGAGCATTATTAATATTCGGTTCATCTTTTTATGGTTTTTAATTTTCAATATCGCAATCACTATTTCATGTTTAATGTTATAGATTTTATCAATCTAATAAACAACAAGGCTTTTATAATGTTTAAAATTTAAATAACAAATAGTTGTCCTTATTTTTTTTATTATATGAAATTGATTAATTTTAAATGTCTTTTTATTAAAAATATATTTATTTAAATAATGCTCTCTGTAAGTTACAATTCAGACCTGGCTTTCGCCTATGATGTTTTTAAAATTCTTGAATCAGATGATTTAAGTTATTTTTACCGGGGAAGTTTCTCACAGCTCATTACAGAAGGATTGATTTCTTTAACGGAAACCAATCTTAATAAAACCGAAGAGCCTACCAAGATTAAGAAGAAGGTTTACTTTATCATGGTGGAAAGCCTGCAGAATATTATTAAGCATCAGGATAAGAAAGATGAGGGAGGGCAAGAAATAAATCCAAGTTTATTTATCATTCAGCGCAACGGACCGAAATATTTTATCACTACAGGAAATGTGATAAACTCGGAAAACATTTCACCCTTAAAAAAGAAACTTGAAAAGATAAATGCGCTGGCCACAGACGAATTGAAAAGATATTACCTGGAAGTGCTGGAAGGGGGGCAATTATCAGAAAAAGGAGGAGCAGGTCTGGGCTTAATCGATATTGCCAAGAAATCAGGAAATAAATTAAATTTTGATTTCAGCACCCTGGACAATAGCCTTTCCTATTTTTATCTTCAAACATCTATCAGAAGTCAGGCATTCAAGGAAATAGAAGATAGCACAGTATCAGGCACCGGGTTTCATCTGGAAAATATTAAAATTATTCATAATGTGTTGAATAATCAGGATATTAGCCTTATCTTCAGGGGTGTGATAAATCAGGAAACGCTGGTAAATTTATTCCATGTCATCAAAGAGCAGCTCGCCGCCAGAGAGATACAAAAACGAACCATCAGTGTCATCATTGAACTGCTTCAGAATATAATCAAGCATGGTTACAGCGAGTATCATAACGTTCGGGAGAATTCCGGGATTTTCATTGTGAAGGAGATGAATGAAAATATATGTCTACTCTCGGGAAATTATATCAGAAACGAAAACCTCGACCAACTGAAAGACCGGATTGAGGAAATCAATGACTTATCCCAGGAAGAACTTCAGTTAAGGTACAACAATGGGATTTTCGAGCAGGAAACCCGCTATAATTCCAATGCCGGTCTTGGTCTGCTTAAATTAAGAATGAAAAGCAAACATCCTTTGAGATACAATGCTCACCATGTGGATGAAAAACATTCCTTTATTACTTTTCAGGTGATTGTTTAAAGACAGGGGAATGTTTAATTGCTTGCAATGGCCTCTTTTTTATTACTAACCAGTTGAATGAAGATAGATGAATAATAAATGGCAGCTGAAAGCACAATAGCTCGCAATGGCACATTTATTGTAATTTCTTATAAGGCTTGCAACGGTATTTACATAAAGCAGAAGTCATTTTTCTTGCTTCTGCATTGTATTATATTACATGTGGCTTAGAACCACTTTAGCATAATTTGTTGGTTTTCTTCGTGACACTAATTAAGGGATGCAGGAACTATAGGCGGCTATCAATGAAACGGTTAATATCATTCCACTTTTCCTGTTCCATCTTGGCGCCCAGTACTTCAATGATTTTACTGGCCACAAAGGCACCCAGCCTGGCCGCTTTATCCAATGGGTATCCTCTTATTAGGCCTGCAAGAAACCCACCTGCATAATAATCTCCAGCCCCTGTGGTGTCCACCGGATGGGTCTTATATACATCAATTTCGTGAAATTCCTCGCCACTTTTCACATAAGAACCATCCTTACCCACTTTAACAATGGCAATCTCACAAATCTGAGCGATTTCATCAAGGGCCTCCAACGGCTCTTTACCTGTAAACGCTTTTGCTTCTTCCTCATTGGCAAATACTATGTCAACATACTCATGCACAAAGGGTTTAAGGAAATCGAGGTTGCCTTCTACCACATTGTAACTGGCCATGTCAATAGAAATCAGCATATTGTTGGCTTTGGCTAAATCTGCTGCTTTCTTGAGCAAGGAATGTTCCAGTACCAGATATCCTTCTATATGTAAATACTGGTAATCCTTAAATTTTTCGGTGGTCAGATCTTCTGAATTCAGTTCCACTGCAGCTCCCAGATAAGTATTCATGGTTCGTTCATTATCCGGAGACACCAAAACAAAAGAAATACCTGTATCTGCCTTTCCCAGACTCAGATCAGCCCTGATGCTCAAATCTTCCATATCTTTTTTAAAAAACTCTCCAACGGGATCTTTTCCGATTTTTCCGATATACCCGGTCTCAATACCCAGATTGGCCAGGGTGCTGATGGTGTTGGCTGCTGATCCCCCGCTGGCCTGATGTTTTTCATAGTTTTTTGCCGCTTTGAGCAGCATGTTGATGTCTGACTTCTCCGATAGTTTCATGCTTCCTTTTGCGATATCATGATTTTTCAATATATCATCGTTATCCATTTTTACAAGGATATCGACCAGGGCATTGCCAATGCCTAAAACTTTGTCCATAATATATGTGATTTAAATTTTGTGGGTTGATGTTATTTCATGGCATTAGAATAAATTCCCGGAAAAGGACTTCCGGGAATTTATTTTTTTGGCATAAAGAAAGGTTTTATAATAAAAAATCCAACTTTGCTTTATGTACATAAAAATTTACGCCGGGGTTATGCTTGTTTTTTTTCCAAAACGCCGAATGCTTCCTGAATCTTCGCTACATAGTCGAGCTTTTCCCAGGTAAAGGTTTCATATTCCGTTAATTTTCCATTGATTTCCACCTGTTTTTTGCCTGGGTTTCTACCCATATGACCATATGCAGCTGTTTCTTCAAAAATGGGATTTCTTAATCCCAAACGATTGATGATGGCGTAAGGCCTCATATCAAATATCTTGCTGGCAATTTCTGAAATTTCATAATCAGAATAAGGTTCACCGTTTTGTTTGTTAACCAAAACAGAACCGAATGTATCTATATGAATACTAACAGGTTCTGCCACGCCGATGGCATAAGCAACCTGTACCTGCATTTTTTCAGCAATTCCGGCAGCCACCATATTTTTGGCAATATGACGTGCTGCGTATGCAGCAGATCGATCCACCTTGGAAGAATCTTTCCCGGAGAAAGCCCCACCACCGTGTGCACCTCGACCACCATAAGTGTCCACAATGATTTTTCTTCCGGTCAACCCGGTATCCCCATGCGGACCGCCTATGACAAACTTACCGGTAGGATTCACAAAATATTTAATATCATTATGAAAGAGTTTTTGTACGCTTTCCGGATAGCTTTCTTTTACCTGAGGAACCAGTATTTCTTTGATATCGGAAGCGATCTTGTTCAGCATTTCTTCTTCAGCTGCTTTTTTAGCTTCTTCAGTATCTGCTGCTGGTTTGATGAACTCATCGTGCTGTGTTGAAACGACGATGGTATCGATTTTCAGCGGGTTATCATCCTCATCGTATTCTACGGTCACCTGAGATTTGGCGTCAGGGGCCAGATATGGGATTTTATTGTTTTTTCTCAATTCGGCCAACTTGAGCAGTATCCGGTGAGACATATCAATGGGCAGCGGCATAAAATTATCGGTTTCATTGGTGGCATAACCGAACATCATGCCCTGGTCCCCGGCTCCTTGTTCTTCTTCCTTTCCACGTTCAACGCCCTGCCGGATATCGGCTGATTGTTCGTGCAATACCTTGATAACACCGCATGATTCTGCTTCAAATTTATATTCAGATTTCGTGTAACCTATTCTTTTAGTTACTTTTCTGGCAATTTTTTCTGTATCAAAAAGTGCTGATGTTTTTACTTCTCCGCCCACCACAATGAGACCGGTGGTAACGAATGTTTCACATGCACATTTTGATTTGGGATCTTGTGCCAGAAGGCTATCCAGGACTGCATCTGATATTTGATCAGCTACTTTGTCAGGATGTCCTTCCGAGACAGATTCTGATGTAAATAAATAAGACATGATTGATAAGTTTTTATGATTATTTAAATGGTTTCACATGTTCACATTAATAAGTATAATGTTCTGGTTTATAAGGACCTTCCAGAGGTACACCCAGATATTCGCTCTGATCTTTGGTCATTTTGGTTAGTTTAACACCGACATGATTCAGGTGAGCCCGGGCAACTTCTTCATCTAACTCTTTTGGCAATCGGTAAACATCGATTTCTCTTTTGTTTTGCCACAGGTCAATTTGGGCCAGGACCTGGTTGGAGAATGAGTTACTCATGACAAAGGATGGATGTCCGGTAGCACAACCAAGGTTAACCAGTCTTCCTTCAGCCAGCAATATGATGGAATGGCCTTCAGGCAGGTGATATTGATCCACCTGGGGCTTGATGTTTTCTTTTCTTACGCCTTCGGATACCTCGAGCTTTTCAACCTGGATTTCATTATCGAAATGGCCGATGTTGCATACAATGGCTTTGTCTTTCATCTTTCGCATATGTTCCACCGTGATCACATCTTTGTTTCCGGTTGCCGTCACATAAATGTCAGCTTCTTTCACCGCATCTTCCAGGGTTAACACCTGAAATCCTTCCATCGATGCCTGCAGGGCGCAAATGGGATCCACTTCGGTTACCACGACCCTGGCACCGTAATTTTTAAGGGCCTGGGCACATCCTTTGCCTACCCCTCCGTATCCGCAAACCACTGCAAGTTTGCCTGCAATCATAATATCCGTGGCGCGTTTAATTCCATCTATTAATGATTCCCTGTTTCCATAGAGATTATCAAACTTGGATTTTGTGATGGAATCGTTCACATTAATGGCAGGGAATAATAATGTGCCTTTATCCCTTGCCTGATAAAGCCGGTGTACACCCGTAGTGGTTTCTTCTGATACGCCCTGAAGCTCTTCCACTGTCCGGTGCCATTTGTTTTTATCATGTTGCTGAATATCCTGGAGCCTGCTGAATAATGCCTGCTCGTCCCATGGACCGTCTTTGCCTTCTATTAATGAAGGGTCATCTTCAGCCTGGAATCCCAGGGTAACCATTAAGCTGGCATCTCCGCCATCATCAACAATCAGGTTGGGGCCTTTTCCACCGGGAAAGGTCAATGCTTGTGCCGTGCACCACCAATATTCTTCTAATGTTTCTCCTTTCCATGCAAATACTGGTACGCCTGTTTTGGCAATTGCAGCTGCAGCCTCATCCTGGGTTGAAAAAATGTTACAGCTTGCCCAGCGAACATCTGCGCCAAGGGCAGTCAGGGTTTCAATCAGGATGGCCGTTTGAATGGTCATGTGCAGGGAACCGGTGATTCTGACTCCTTTTAAAGGTTTCTCAGCACCGTATTTTTTTCTCAGGTTCATTAATCCGGGCATTTCATGCTCGGCCAGTTCAATTTCTTTCCTTCCCCAATCGGCCAGTTTTATGTCTTTTACCTTATAAGGCAGGTTTTCATCAATTCTTTCTAAATTTGTTGCCATAATAAATGTTGTATTAAATGATTAAATGTTTATAATTATTCGTTTTATTTAAACTAAAGGGATATTCAATTTAAAAATTGGGCAAATATAATATGATTATTTTAATTGATTATAAATAATCGCCATGTTCTAAATTGGTTTTATTTAGTGGCTCTAAGAAAACGTCAATAACTGCGTTATGCTCACCTTAAGCACCAGTCATTTACGACCAGTAAACTCCTGGCACTTAAGGCTTGCATGCCTTGTTCCTGACGCCTTCTTAGAACCACTTTAGCATAATTTGTTGGTTTTCTTAGTGACACTATTTAGTGAAATAAAAAATTCCCCAGGTGAGGTTTCCTTGCTTACCTCCATTCACCCAATGTTGCAGTCCGGTTTTCATGTTGTTGATATATTCATCTGATACATACCCTTCTAATTTGTCTTTGTTTTTTTCGGTTTCTTCAAGTACTTTGGAATAATGGTTTACCAATTGCTCAGGCATGGGATCAAAATGAACCGTTTTAAAGCCCAGCTCTTTGGCAGTTTCCTGATAAAACTCCGGACTACCCAGGGAGTCAAGTTGAATGCGGTCATATACCGGCTTCAGTACCGATTCATCGCAGTTATTGGTTTGCATGGGATCAGTAAAGATGAATTCGCCTCCTTCTTTGAGTACCCTGTATGATTCTTCCAGCACTTTTTTGCGATTGCCACTATGCAGGATGGCATCTTCCGACCAGATAATATCAAATGATTGATCAGGGTATGGGATATCTTCGAAGCTTCCGTCAACAACATCAATCAAAGAACTCAGTTCCTGTTCTTCGTTCATTTTTCTGCCTCGTTGATTTTCCTTTTCGCTGAGGTTTAACACGACGACGTGACAGCCGTATTTTTTGGCCAACCGCCTTGCACTTCCAGCAAAACCACCGCCAAGGTCAATGATCCTGGTATTTTTATCAATTTTTTTTGAATAACCAGCCATCCGGTCCACCGTGCGCTGGCTTGCGACAAAAATATCGTCATCTTTGCTTTCATATATACCAAGATGAAGGTCTTCACCCCCCCAAATTCGGTAATAGAAGTTATCAGCATCGTCGCTGTTATAATAGTTTCTGGCTGTGTTTACTACGTTTGAATAATTGGTTTCCATAATAAATATGTTTTAGTGATTATTCGATTAATTGACTGAAGCAAGATTCAAGCGGATTTTCTTTATAATTTGTTCAATAGATTAGCACTATCATAATATTTTCCAAATAAAAAAAAGCTTAAAACGGCTTCATTCATATGTTCAAAATTGTTTTTTATAAGGTCAGATGGAACCTCCTTTTTTTGATCATGCTCGTGTGTGTCAAAAGCTTTGACATGGAGGTTTCATCTGTTT
>CAYFUP010000056.1:0-17824 GCA_964346235.1 uncultured Bacteroidales bacterium
TCGCACCGCTCAACCGCCTACCCTTGCTTCCTTCCGGACCTGGGGGAGTTCAGCAGGAGCTGGTCGTATGACGACTTGCCCAAGTGTGCAAAAGTAAAAAAAATATTGTAGGTTTGAAAATTTTTATGAATTGATTAATATGATAAACGATAAGAACATTACCCTGAAAAATTCTATGAACTATGGCGCCATGGGTGGACTGGCCATCGTGGTATTTATTTTAATATTTTATTTTTCGGGCAATGCCTTTTCAGAGTATCTTGGATACATCAGGTATGCCATTCTGCTTATAGCCATTATTTCCGGAACAAGGCAATTACGGGACAAACATTCAGGGGGATTCATCACCTACAAAAACGCACTGGGATCAGGAGTCTTGATCAGCTTTTTTATTTCCTTCATTGTAGGTTTTTTCTATTATATTTTATTTGAAGTCATTGATCCGGGTTTAATCAATGAATATTATGCCATGCTGGAAGAACAGATGCTGCAGAGTGGTAATATGAGCGAAAATGAAATTGTGGCATTTGTCGATTTGTACAAGCGGTTTACCACCAGTCTCACTTATTCCATTGCATACATCTTTGCCATCACCTTTATGGGCTTTATTTCATCCCTGATCATCGCCATTTTCCTAAAAAAAGATACCAATCCTTTTAGTTCAGCAAATAATTAATGATAAATGGATATTTCAGTTGTCATACCGGTATTTAATGAAGAAGAATCGCTCCCGGAGCTATATCGATGGATTACCAAGACATTGGCTGAAGAATACACTTTTGAAGTGGTGTTCATCGACGATGGAAGTTCGGATGATTCATGGAAAATTATCCGCAATCTTTCAGAGCAACATACCAATGTAAGCGGTATGAAGTTCAAGCGAAATTATGGAAAGTCAGCTGCACTTTTTTGTGGTTTTCAGAAAGCCGCCGGAGAAGTGGTCATTACCATGGATGCTGATTTACAGGACAGCCCCGAAGAAATACCGGATTTATACCGGATGGTGATGGAGGAAGATTATGATTTGGTCTCCGGTTGGAAGAAGAAAAGGTACGATCCCATCTCAAAGCGATGGCCCAGCAAGTTTTTCAATTATACGGCCCGGAAGTATACAGGTATCCACCTGCATGATTTTAACTGCGGTTTGAAAGCTTATAAAAAGGATGTGGTGAAGAACATTGAGGTGTATGGTGAGATGCACCGTTATATCCCCGTATTGGCCAAACAGGCAGGATTTATCAAAATAGGAGAGAAGGTGGTTCAGCATCAGAAAAGGAAATACGGGGTAACCAAATTTGGATTGGAGCGGTTTATGAATGGTTTTTTGGATTTGCTAACCGTCATCTTTGTTTCCAGATTCAGCAAAAAACCCATGCATCTCTTTGGATCCATGGGAACCCTGATGTTTATAATAGGAGGCGCCATCACAGTATGGATTGTAGGCGGAAAAGTTTACCGGATTTACCATCAACTGCCCGCCAGGGATGCCGTGGATCAGCCATTGTTTTTCATTGCCCTGGTCATGGTAATATTGGGCGTGCAGCTCTTTTTAGCCGGTTTTCTGGCCGAGCTCCATGCAAGAAATTCTCATGACCGGAACCTTTACCAGATAGAAAGCACGGTCGGGTGATTTGTTTCCATTATAGGCTTTTTTGTTATGTTGCCTCTGTCTTTGCAATTCTTTTTGTAATTGTTACCATAAGTTGATCCGCCATTGAATGGATGCCCGGCATCCTCTGGTTCAATTCCCAGCATGTTCGGTTCCCAGTTGGTTCAATTGCCAGTTCGCTTAATTTGCATTTCCTTTGGTTTTATGCTCAACCCTTTTAATGCCACCTTCCACAGTTCAATGCTCAGTTCCATTAATATCCATTTAGGATCCACCTTCCTTTGGTTTTATGCTCAACCCTTTTAATGCCCCTTTTCCTTTAGTTTTATGCTCAATCCTTTTAATGCCTCCCAGCCTTCAGCATCGGTGACTTTCACCATAAAATGATAATCGCCGGGATCCACATCATCCGGCACAGTGATGGTGATATCTGCCTGGTATTCTTTCAGGCCATCCGCAATATCATATTCTTTGATAAAAAGCCAGGGATTGACAGGTTCTTTTTCAGGAGACAGTTGACATTCTGTTACCTCAGTGGAATGAGAATGATGGTCGAAGTTGTGATGGATGTCGAGGTTGAAGGAGCCCAGTTCCATATTATCCGTGAATAAAGCCCTGAAATGGAATGTTTCCCCGATATGCAGGGTATCACAGTTTTTCGGAAAAGCATCCGCAGCAGTCAGGTCAATAGAAGGTTTTTCATCATCGATTTTATCATCATTGTCAGAGCACTGAATGGTCAGCAATGACAGCAGCAACACCAGGATTATCCCATGCTTGCTTTTCGAGAAGATGTTTGGTATTTTGTATAGTATATTTTGATTGTCCATTTGTGATATATATTATGTTAAAAAATTCATTTTTAGTTAAATAAAACAATTATAATGCTATAATAACGACTTTCTTTTTTATAAGAGGATGAAGCCCTCATTTTTATTTGCTTTTAGCGAATTTGCAAGTTTGTTTGTTTTTAGCGAACTTGCAAGCTCATTTCATATGCTTTATAAGCGCTTTAGTATATGAGGGCTCCATCCATTATTACATACTATTGCAACATCTTTTTTTTAAAAAGTTATTGAATATTGCCCTTTACAGTTCCAGTTTGATTTTGTAATGCTTGGAAAATGCCACCCCGCCACCAAATTTGTCCGGCGATTTAACAATGAGGTAATAATCTCCCGATTGCCATGCAGCGCCACCGTCCAGGTCTCCTGAAAGGTCAGAAGGAGAAGGATTGTTATCCTGTGCCACACCCACTTCAATGCGCGCATCAAATGCATATTTTTTAGGATCATCAAAATCATGGGTATGAAGCAAAGTAATGGTGTTCATGGCCTTGACCTCAGCATCTTGCAGGTTTTGGTTTTCCCTGACCAGTCCGATGTAAATACCCCCCAGGGCGGAATTATCCTGTACCTCCCCGGAAATGGATATGAAATCACCCGTCTTAAACACTTCTCCATCCGATGGAGCTGAATCTACTGTTATTGAAGGTTTTACGGAATCTTCCGGTTGTTTCAGTTCAATTTCATCCTCCACCTCAGATTGATTTCCTTCCATATCGGTAACGCTGAAGTGAAAATGATAATGGCCGGTTTCTGCATAAAGAGGTATTTCAACATGTTTATGAAAGTGCGGATTTTTAACACCGGCAAATTCTGTGTAGGTTGTATCAAACTCCCAATCATGTTCATCCTTCAAGTAAGACGTACTTTTTTCTTCATGATGTTCATGTTCCCCTTCCGGATGAATGGTGATTTCTACTTTATCCACCTTACCTTCTGCCACAATCTCTGCATCAATATGCAGGTCAGCACCCAGGTTTGCCGTTTTGTTGTTATCATAACCCAGCTCATTTAAGGTGATGGTGGGTTTCGATATTTCGTCTTCATCATCGCATGATGGAAACAAGGCAATAACAAATGCCAGTAATATGAGATAACTTTTATAATTCTTCATCTTTGATAAATTTTATATTAAATAATTCATTTTCAATTAAATGTAATAATAATGAATCCTTCATTTTCAAATACCATCGGATCATTAATTTTTATCTCTTGTCCTTGGTATGCAATTCAGTGAATGAGGGACTCATGTGAAATACTTATAATTCGTCGATTGATTACAAATATTTACATGTCAGTATATCACCCAACTCTCAAGGGGGTGGACACATAAATATCAGGGGGGCCCCCTTTCATGATAAGATTGAATCCGGTTGAAGGGAGTTTTGGTATCTTCCGCAATTGAAACGGGCAAGGAAAAATATATGGTATGATTTGATTTTCGGGTGTCCGGATAAAGATAAAACTGACAAAAGTGAAATTCACAAACCGGACAATGTTTGATTTCATGGGTTATTTGTTGCTTATTCCCATAATAATCAGAACAATGGTGCTCAAGGAAAATAAAGTGCAGGGGTTTTATCAACGAGGGACTGATAAATAAAACCAACACCATAAGGATGTAGATTTTCGGTATGCTATTTTTGTTTTGTGCTTTCAAAAAGGTATTTTTAATGATAATATAAAGTTTCTGCCCGCTTCCGGTACTTCGATTAAGCGATAGAAGCTGGTATGGTTAAAATATTTGGTATCAAACAGGTTTCTTACCTGGAAATTCAGTTTCATTTTCATGTTTCCGCTTATTATGGAAGTTCCCATGGACAGGTTGACCAAATGATAGCCCGGGGTCTTTTTTTCCGGCGGTACGATATTGTCCTGCCTGCCTGTTATCCTGTAATCAACAGAAACAAAGCCATTGGCCATTTTAAACCATTCTGACAAATGAGAGCTGTTTGTTAATTCAGAATTATTTGTTGTGGATGACTGATGGGCGGGCATGTATTTCAGGTTGAGCAAAAGCGAAGGAGGAGGGGAGAAGGGCAGGGTAAACCCTTCCTTTTCACCGCTTAGTTGCCTGGAATAAACATATTCTGCGATGAATCCTGTTTTTAAACTTTCATGCAGGCGGTAATGAAAATGCGTTTCACCTCCATACCGAAAGACTTTGCTTTGGCGGTAATAAAAGACTTGGTTGCCTGCTCCGTAGAGGTAATCATAATCAGAGGTGGGATTGAGATAGATATAATTGGGAAAGTAATTGACAAAAGGAGAAACCTGAAAGGCCCATTTCGGAAAATTCCATTCCAGTCCGGCATCCAGCTGATAAGATTCTTCAGCCGATAAATTTTTATCACCGACTTCATAGCTGTAATGATGATAATTCACCCCATTGGCAGCCAATTCTTTAGCTATGGGAATCCGGAAACTTTTTCCGGCGTTTACTTTGGCTGATAAATGAGGGCGTTGATGGTTGAATCCTATTGACCAGGTGTAGTTGTGAAATAACCGCGTTATATTGTCTGCCCTTACCAGGTATTCAAAAGAGGTGTCGGTGTCATGGATCACCTCCGATTCAAACCAGTCCAGGTGCTTCTCGGTATTTATATGTCCCATATCATATCTGATTCCGGCATTCAGGTGTGTTTTTTCAGACAGCTTTAGTTTGTCCACCAAAAATATACCTGCCGTATTTCTATGGAATGCAGGAATAATGAAACTCCATCCCCCGATTTGATTGTTCTGCGATTCCAGGTTTAAACCAACAGACAATTGATGATGGTTGATGGAAAAGTTGTCTTTCAAATTGGCAGAATAAATATGTTTTTGGAACCTGCGCTCAAGATCTTCCGGTATGTTCAACCTATCCGGATAGACGGAAGGCATAAAACCATGGTTGACATAATCGTTCCATTCATTTCGCTTGTTGTGCTGAAACCCCAGTTCAGCTTCCAGCTTGTGGTTTTGCAGGTAGAGGACCGTCCGGTTAATGGCCTTAAAATGGTTGACATCCTGGTAAGGATCCTGCAAATCCCGGTCCGATTGGTCATGAAGGGCTACATCAACCCGCCTGGGTTCCAGTCCGTGTGCATTGGCAAAAAAGCCACTTTTACCAAAAACATTGCTGAGATAAAAAACAGTGCTGAAATTTTCATTAATAAAACCGGTACTTAGATGAACATCCACTTCTTTTCCGGCCGTGTTTCGCAAATGATTTTTATGCAGCGGGGCTTTATAAGAATATATTTCGATGCTGTCGGCAGGAACCCGGTAATCTCCATACCGGTTGAAGGTCAGCCTCGTATTGATAAATCCCTTATTCTTACGGCCAAAGAGATTCACAGAAGTGCCATAGAGATGATTGTTGCTTTTGCCGGTCAAATCAACCATTCCGCCCAAAGTGTTTTCCGGGGGAACAGGAGCCTGTTTGATATCTATGACTCCACCGATGGCATCGGAGCCATATTGCAGGGAAGCCGGCCCCTTCACCACTTTCACCTGGTTGATGGCATACTGATCGATTTCCAGTCCGTGATCAGCCCCCCATTGCTGCGCTTCATGCTTAATTCCGTTTTGGGCGACGACCACCCGGTTGAAGCTCAGTCCCCGGATAACCGGTTTAGACTGCCCTGAACCAATATCCATGGAAGCTATTCCCGGTAAACGTTCCAGTGATTGCATCAGGCTTCCCGAAAGGTTCATTTGAATATAGTCTTCACCAACCACCTCGATGTTTTGTGTGCTTTCTTTTTTATATTTCTCCGCAAGATGATTGGTGACCACCACCTCTTCCAGGGCTTCCACTTTTGGAAACAGGGCGATAGGCGCCATAACCAGTTTTTGGTCCTGCAGCATGATTTCCTTTGAAAACTCCTTATAGCCGATATAGCTGATGCTGATGGTGTATTTCCCTGAAGGAAGGTTAATAAATCTGAAAGCGCCGGTATTGTCAGTAACCGCTGCCTTCAAATCATTGTTTAACATGACATTGGCGCCAGGCAAAGGATTATTTTTCTGATCTGTTACCTGCCCGGAAATGGCATGGGTTTGTTGTCCGCAGGCCCGCAAAGAAAAGACAAGCAGATTCAAAACAACAAATAGTGAAAAGACAAGCCTTTTAATTAAAGGGTTCATCAATAAAATATGCACCAAAATACCTTTAAACATCAATAAATCTAAACATTAATAATCATTCTTAACTCAAAGCACGCTTAACTGAAAACATTCATAACTGATATGATTGCTAACCTATTTGGTTCTTTTATCCAGCATGGTCATCATACAAACGATCCCTATACCTCAAAATAGTGTCACTAATAAAACTAACAAATTATGCTTAAGGTGAGCATAACGCAGTTATTGACGTTTTCTTAGAACCACTAAATAATCATTTAAAATATGCACATCCATCCTGAGTATGATCGAAATGAACCCTATCCTGCCCTGAGTAATTGTTCCGGAAATGAACCAATTCATGAACCCTATCCTGTCCTGAGTAATTGTTCCGGAAAGGAACCAATTCATGAACCCTATCCTGTCCTGAATGATCTTTCAGGAAACGAACTGAATCCGGAAGGATTATCAATGATATGATATATTCCGGAATGATTAGCGAATCCCAAAATAATGTGGATAAAACAAATGATTTTACAGTACCGGGGGAGCCCTGAGGGGGTTGAAATTTACATTGGCCAGATCAGGAGCCATCACCCTTTTCCAGGAAAAGAAAATGACCGTTTGGGCAGGCGACTGAAGCTGGTTTTTTATCTTTTGAATATTGCTTATCAGTGATTCATAATCACAGAGACTGCAATCTTTATTTTGGTGCAGGATGGACTGATGATGCGCGGTTTTTTCATGATGATTAATGGCTGATTCAGAATGTGAGCAGGAGGTATGATGGAAGACAACATGCAGTGGCTGAAAGAAAAGTGGGAAGACATAGAAGATTATGACTGGTATTGCAATATGTTGTAATGTTTTTTTCATCCGCTACAAATATAAACCATAAATCCGTTTAAACATCCAATTTGGATTAATAATCCTTGTTGCATTCATTTGGGCATTTTTCCCAGCTGCGATCAACATTTTTTTTCTTGGATGATTACATGACAAAATTAGAAAACTCAAACCGTTAAACATGAAAAACCATACGAATGTTTATTATTTTAAGTTAATTATCTTATCCACTTCAGATTCAAAATCTTTTAGGTGGGTGGACATAAGTATGGACATTGAAGGATATTGGCGTTTAACCATTTGAAAAACAGCCAATGCATTTTCTATGCTGATTCCTGCTGTCGGCTCATCAATCACCAAAAGCTGCGGTTTTTTAAGCAAAGCCTGCGCCAACAATAGCTTTTTGCGCTGTCCGCCGCTTAAGGTTTCACCATTTTCACCCAACCAGGAGTCCAAACCATTGGGGAGTGACAAATACCAGCTTGTCAGATCAACGGTTTTCAATACTTGTTCAATCTCATCATCCTTGTATCCCTCAAAGTTTTCATGCAAAGTTCCGGTGAGCAAATAGGCTTTCTGGGCAACATAGATACATTCAGGAACTGGTAAATGAGATATTTCTGTATTGCCATTCCAGATCAAACTGCCATTAAGCCTGTATTCAGGATAAAAAAGACTGTTTAGAAATGTGGTCTTTCCTTTTCCTGTTTCTCCGTAAAGGGCTATCCATTCCCCTTTTTCAATCTCTAAGCTAATTTCGCTTGTAATGACAGACGTGTGCGGAATTTTTGCAGAGATGTTCTTCAACAACAATCGATCGAGCGCTGAATTGACGCGGGCGCTTGCATCCGCTTGTTCTTCCTTATTAATGATTGAATCGATGTCTTTGATTTGATGGGCCACCGAACTTTTTTCCGATTTTGCCGAGAAAAGCATTTCAGACAATTCAGCCTGCGCCATGATACCAAAGAAAATGCCGGTGGCTAAAGTCGCATCAATGCCATAATTACTGGAATTCCATAGAATAAACAGGGCGATGCCACCAAAACCAAAACCGGCAATCATTTGCAAAGAAAATGAGTTTACCTGTAATTTGTGTTCCAGCCGGTCGAGCTTTCCCATGCTCTTCTCATGCTGCTTAACGGCTTTCTCCTCCAGGTTGTATTTAGAAATCTCTATCCGGCCCCTAAAGCTCTGAATAAGCTCCCGGTTGTTTTCTTCGCGTTTGCATTTAAGTCTTCCATAGAGTTTTCGGTTTTTAATCAAAATGAATTGTGGAATAACAAACAAGAGCACGGCCGATGAAATTAAAAATTCAAGGGATAATGCTGCTGAAAAGACATTTAAAAAGAAGAAATAGATGCCTACTGAAATCATGAGCGTTATAAACGGCAAAAGCCAAAGAAGAATGTGATTTAAAATCATATCAATACCATAGGTACTGTTTTCAAGTATGGATGAATTGTTATTGATTTGTTTTTTGAAATAGGGCAATCTTGCTACGGACTGAAAAACCCTCAACTGCAAGCTTCGTTGAGCCTCTAAGGTTGTTTTGTGATTTTCCAGGCGTTCAAAATATCTTGTTGCTGTGCGCAACAACGCCAATAACCGGATAATGGTGGAAGGAACCAGATAAGAGAACAAGGCATTTGCCGTAATGAATGATAAACTGCAGGAAGCAAGAAACCAACCTGAAATGGCAGGAAGCGCAATGAAAGAAACCGTCCAGACAAGAAGCAGAAAAATACCTTTCAGCCATCTGCCGGATAGGGGAATGATGATATGCTTTAAAATAAATTCACGCATAATGCATTTGTTCTCCCCAGTTTAAATGTAATACCTGAGTCGCAATCGGCGCAAACCGCTCTTCGTGCGAGGCAATTATTACCACCTTGTGATGAGCCATTTGTTCAATCTGCTCAATTATGATTTCAACAGTTTCGGTATCCAGACTTGCCGTGGGTTCGTCTATAATGGCAATCGGTTTTGGGTACAGCATCATTCGGGCAAGCGTGACCAGCTGTTTTTCGCCTCCTGAAAGTTGTTTTCCATTATGACTTAACATTGTTTGCCATCCGTCTTCCTTTTTCGCCAGCAGCTTATCTAAAAAACCGGGATAATGGTTATCCGATTCAGATTCCTTATCAAGAAAAACATTGTATCGCAATGTACCATCGAACAGGAATGGAAACTGATTCATATAAGACGAGTTGGCTTTAAGCCAATGTGACGACCATTGATTGCTTTTCCCGTTCACCGAGATTTTCCCTTCCTTTACCACCAAGTTTCCGGAAAGGATTTTCAATAAAGTGGATTTTCCCGATCCTGATATTCCTTTTACTAATACCAATCCTTTATCCGGAAGTTTAAGATGAATATTGTGCAGGACTTTTACCGGGGTATCGGGATAAGCAAAGCTTACATCATTGATCTTTAGCGATTCTAACTTTTCGTTTTCAACGATTAAAGGGGGTTCATCATAGTCGTTTAACAGAGGGATCAGCAACTTGGCAGATGCCAGCGCTTTGTTTTTGTCATGATAAGCACTTACAAATTTCCGCAGATAAAAGAAGAAGTAAGGAGCCAGGATAAGCAGAAACAATGCAATATGAAAATCATAACCTTGTCCGTAATGGCTTCCTGGCATGATTCCGAGCAGCCGTAATCCGAGATAAACAGCAACCCCTGCAATGGCAATGGATACAAAAAGTTCCAATACCCCCGAGGACAAAATGGCTACCTTCATTACATTTGTTGTGGCTTTGTTCAGGGCTTTGCTTTTTTCAGATAAAAGCCGGTATTGAGCATTCAGGTTGTCTAAATTGACAATCTCGGCGATTGTCTGAAGGCGATTGTAAAAAACTTCCGAATATTTCATGAAGAGATTGATATGTCTTTTATGAAGTGAAGTTGCGCCAACACCAATCATTTTCATCAACAGGGGAATAACTATGATGGAAAGCAATAAGGTCAATCCTATCCAAACTTCGATCCAGAAGCTCAGGCTCAGTATAAGGAGGGCAACAAGGACCGAAGCGATGGCATAAGGAATAAAAAAAGAAAAGAAAGGTTTTAAGTCGTCACATATCCTGGTAACCAGCAAAGTGCTTGATATGGAGTCAGACTGATTATGGTTAAGCAGTCTGGGATACAGTTGCTTTCTTATTTTGGCTACAATGGCATTTCCTGCCTTGTAGTTTATTACGGAAGAAAAATGGGCAAAAACATATCTGCCTGTCAGAAAGGCAAAAGCATGCAACAGTGTATGCGGAAGTACCTGATTCTCGTTAAGCCAAATGGCAGCGAACTTCGATAAAAACCAGCTAAAGGCAACAAAACAACCGGCGCTCAAAAGCGTTAGCATGGAAGCGAAAATATATGCCTGTTTTTCATCACGAATCCATTTATTCAGCCATCGTGATGTATTTTCCGGATTACTCATCAATTCATCAGTTTTCCATCCTTTATGTCAGAACGCCAAATTTAAGAATTTTCATGGATATTGCGGCAGAATCAATCTTACCAGCCACTTTCAAAAGAGAACAAAAATGGAAATGGTGAAAAGAGCAGTTTCGCCGATATGTAACGAACCGTCGTATATGCTCCTGGGCAAAGAAAGTCTGCCAAACTTTCTTTTATAGAGAAGGGAGCGAAGTTCGTGTAGTTAGAGGTTCTAAGAAAACGTCAATAACTGTGTTATGCTCACCTTAAGCACCAGTCATTTACGACCAGTAAACTCCTGGCACTTAAGGCTCGCATGCCTTGTTCTTGACGCCTTCTTAGAACCACTTTAGAATAATTGGTTGGTTTTCTTAGTTTTACTAATTAGTGCCTCTTAGAAAACTTTTAAATTATTGTCATTCAATGATATATTGTTAATAACTTGTTTGAATCTTTCAAGGGATTTGCATGGTATCGTGTTTTATGGTGGATGGTAGCTCAGAAAAATGGTGTTGGTGCAGGAGGTCTTCAAAAGATAACAGGACTTGGCAGCTATCCGACTGCTTGGACGTGGCTACATAAATGCAGAAGATTGATGGTGGTTTCTGGCAGAGATTTGCTGAATGGAACTGTAGAAGCAGGCGAAACTTTTGTTGGGGCAAATCAAAGGGTAAGAGAGGTCGAGGCGCATCAGGTAAGCGTATAGTAATAATTGGTGTGGAAGTTTTACCAAACATACATCGGGTCGCTTCATTGCTTACAAGATGGCTGCTTGGAACCCATCAGAGTTATATGAACACAAATAAGCTCGAATATTATCTGGATGAATATACATTCAGATACAATAGGAAAAAATCAAACAGTAGGGGATTATTGTTTTATCCTCATATTTCCAGGTGTTCTAAAAAAAAGCAGCAGCCTGGGATTGTTTTAATCAAACCCGACATCTTCATGTCAGCTTTCATGGGTTCTATGCGTCTGATACATTCCTGTTTTTTATTCAAAGATAACAATTAAAATTTGCCTGGTTGTTTTTGCATAATCATCACCCGCTTAGTATGGCTTTCAAGTATCTTGAACCCGAATCCCGAGGCAATAAAATCAAAGGTTTGATGATGATAAAACGATACATGGGTGGAATCTTTCGCGTAATACCATGTGCTAAAAGCTGCTTCCGATTCCCATTTCTCGGTCATTATAATCATTATTCCTTCCGGCTTTAGCAGGTTTTTAATTAATTGAATTTCTTTTGCCGGGGAAAAGAAATGCTCGAAACACTCGGTGGCAAAAACAAAATCGTATGCTTCACCAGGCACTTCGGGAAAAAAAATCGGGTCGTAATTATGGCATGAAAATCCTTTCTGCTCAAGCATTACACTCAAAGTTGGTACCGGTCCGCAACCGAAATCAAGCCCTTCCATTTGTTTGGTCAGTAAGGGCAAGGCCGGTTCTATGGCCTGATTCAGAAAGTTTACATAACCTTTATATTGTATCCCGTTTTGATGGGTAAGGTATCGTTCTTTTTCACTTTTTTTTGACGGCAGGAAACGCCTTTCAATAAATATTAACCTGCACTTTTCACATTCCCTGTATGCCCGAGAATCAGGCCCATCGATTATTAAAAACGATTCTTTATTCAAACACAACGGACATGTAACCATGCTATTATTTATAATTTGATTAAGTTGTTAATTCAAGAACGGGCTCATATCACCTGAATAAGTCAAATATAAACCGTGAATGGCCCTTGTACAGGCCACGTAAAGCATTTGCCTGTCGGGTTCGGAATTGTAATTTTCCCAACTTGCATGGGACACGATCACATTGTCGAACTCCAAACCTTTGGCCAGATGGGCAGAAATTATTACAATGCCGCTTCCAAATGCCACGCTCAGGGCATTCATTAACTCAACCTGATATTTGTCTTTTAAAGCATCGTACAGTTCGTCAGCTTGTGGTTGTTTTTTACATATAATGTTCAAAAAGTTGTAGTTACTGCTTAAAAAGCGGTCAATAAGAGGTTGAATATGGTTTATTTCATCCGGTTCGTTTTTCAAAGAATATACCTCGGGCTTTTCTCCATGCCTTTCTATGGCTTCAACGGCTATGTTTTGCCTGATTTTTTTCCTCTTGGCCGGTAAAGCCTGGTTCAACTCCTTTCGCAGCGCGTCATCCTGAATGGTTATTTCACTGCCGAGCATGTATTCCATTTCTCCCTCCCGGATGCGGAACTGCCTTTTCAAATCAATAGAACCGCTAATCTTAGCATCTATCATTTCATAAAAAGCATCCCCTAATTCAAAGTCATAAAACATGCTCGAAGTTGGCGCCTGCCAATCGTAAACCAGGTTTGTATTTGTATCTTCATCAAAAAAATTATGAACGCCCACGTAAACAGGTTTAGGTTTGCCATTCCCGTTTTCACGAAAATCAATCCTGCCGAAATAGGGCATATGCTTAAAGCGCGCCAAACGTTTCTTTTTCTCGACGGAATGGTCGCCAATAGCAGCGGTATTGGTAATTGATTCGCGCATGGCGTTTTTTTCCAGGTGGTCCATATCCCGTTTATGCTCATTGAGATGGTTGTTGAGGTATTTTATCTCATCGTCCTGGGCATGAATCCTTTCATTTATGAAACATATTTCAGTTTCCACTTTTTTGAGCAGATTTTTCAGTTACGCCCTTTCTTCTTTTTCTGTTTTATTGAACATACAATCAATCGCATTACTGGTAAACAGTATCAAAGTTTCACTTAAATGTTAATCTCAGCGGTATTAAGCAACCGGATTTCCGGGTCAGCCTCACCAGCTATTATTATCATCCATTCGCACCAGGCAAATAATTACCGGGTACCCATGACAATTAAACTAATAAAACACAGGATTGACAATAATGCACTAACATTATTCGCGTACTGCCGAACGCTACCCTGACCGGAAAAAATCATGGTGGAGTAATACCTCGATATTTCAATATACTTATTTTCATTTAAATCGCGAAGGTATAAAAAATAAAAAACCTCAAATATTAGCAACAGATTTTTTCCTGTTTTATATCTGATTGAATCATATGCGTCAAATAATCATGAACCTGTCAATAGCCAAATTTGATGAGCTCTCGGCAGCCGGAATGAAACGTAAAATAATTTACCATATCGGATGATTATCAGTAGACTTGTATGGAATGTTGATTGTATCGCTACTTACTGAGAACCCGGCAAAAATACCGAAGCCATTTTCTATATTGTTATAAACGGTGACCGGTTCGGCAAAAGGGTCTTCCCTGGCATATGCCTGCAATTCATAAGATTTTAGATACCGGTAATAGTCCGCGCTGAGTGAATACAAGTACAGGTATACTTCAAAGTTATCATCTGGCTTAGCACCATAAAGATGATAGACAGGGAAAGAAAAACTAAAATTATAAGTTTTACCTTCAAAATAATTATCAGAAAAGATCAAACCCGCGAAAGCCAAACCCCCTTCTTCTTCTATTACAGGATCTTGTGAACTGATCCATAAATCATCCATATAATAATTTTGAATGATACTATCTGTTTGGGGATCCCAGTCCTGAAAATGCATTAAAGCCCTTCCCCTGACCATATAATAATTGGAAACCCCGGCAGGGTCATTGAACTTCATAAAACACCTAAGGTATCCCTGATTATATTCGCCTTTTACCCTGTTTGTATCAATAGATTTAATGTCAACAGACCATGGTATAACATCTTCAGCCTTAACCGGATCATGCGCTCCAGCAGACACTTCAATACGATAAGTTTTACCTGGTGAAGGTTTAAAGTCATCCAATTCATAAAAACCATTGAATTTCGGGGGAATTATATTAACAAATACCCCATCCTCATATAATTTGACCCCCGCATCATCAATTGCTGCCATATTTTTTTTATCAAGTATATGCATGCTTTTACTTACATGCACGCTTACGATACTGTCAGGATTTAATATGCTGTTAATCACCAGTTTTCGTTCTTTAAAAGGAATATCAATCTCAAGTACCTTTTCACAGGCATTAAAGACTAATAATAGCAGCGCGGTTATTCCTGCAATTCCGGGTTTTAATTTCTTCATCTTGGTATTATGTTAATCGTTAAAACTTAAAACTCGCTCCTACAGACGGGATAATCGGGAACAGGCTCATTTGCTTAAGCACCCTGTTATCATTCTCGTATCCAAAAAACAAGAAAAAAGGGTTTTGCCTGTTGTACACGTTGTAAACGCTAAAATTCCAGATCAGTTCTCCCCAGTTCTTTTCCTTGTGTATATTATAACTGAGATCAAGGCGGTGATATGGGGGCATCCGGTAATTATTCCGGTTTTCAATATGTTGAACATTGTAATCGTAATAATCGTAATGGTATTCTTGATTTTGTTTTTGCTCGATAATACGCGCGGAAGGGTATTTTTCAAAAGGCAGGGTAACTGCATTACCGGTTCCGTAAACCCATGTAAGTCCTATTTCATTACCATTACCCATATCGTGAGACAAAGCAATGCTAACATCATGTCTGCGATCGTATTTGGCCGGGAATACCTTTCCCAGGCTTATATTATCAAACTGCCGGTTAGACCAGGAAAGGGTATATCCTATCCATCCGGTGGTTTTACCGTAGTCTTTTTGCAAGAAAAACTCTCCTCCATAAGCCCATCCGCGGCCTATCTCCAACTTTTCCTGCCAACCAGATGCCAATTCGAAAAAGGAAGCTCCTTCTTTATATTCAATCAACCTGTCCATATTCTTGTAAAAACCTTCAATACTTATGTCAAACTTATTGTTCCAGTTATAAAAGAATCCCATGGCGTATTGTTCTGATTGCAAAGGTTGAATTTTTTTGGTAACTGGTAGCCACAAGTCTGTAGGAAGACCAATGGATGAATTTGACAAAAGATGAATATACTGGCTCATCCGCGAATACGCGGCTTTGGCAGAAAACAATTCAGTAAAAAGATAACGCGCGGAAATTCTTGGTTGAAGTGAATGATAAAAACGGTTTTCGACACTAAACCCTGAATAATGCAATCCCAGATTAGCTTTTAGTTTTTCAGTAATTTTATAATCATCCTCCATATATACATCAAACTCGTTAGCCGGGATGTCAGCATTACCAAAAGACGTGTCAATCCGGTTTAATTCGTCGGAATCATCACTAACCTGGAATACATTAACACCGGGGCGGAATGTATGGTAAGTATTATGAAAACCGAATTTAATGTAATGATCCGGAGCCGGTCGATAATCAAAATCAATTTTGCCGGACCAGTCGGTAATACCAGATATATATTCAAAGCTGCTGATATTTTCATTTTCTTCATATAATGTCTCGGTAATTTCCTTAAATTCAGATTCTACAAAAAATTTATATTGACTATAAGTAAGGGTTGTATTACTGAACAACTTATTATTAAACATATAATTCCATCGCAAAGCAGAAGTAAGGTTTCCCCATCCCAGGTAATCATGGTATTGATTAGTATATTTAACATCATCCTCAACCCACTGACCATCAAACTTATCGTACACCTGGTCCTTGCCGGAATAAGCACTAAGGTATAAACGGCTTTTATCTGAAAAAGTATGATTGATCTTGGCATTGAGATCATAAAAGAAATAACCGGCATCGACACCGTTTTCGAAAGCCTTGATAATGGGTCGGGTCAGGATATCAAAATAGGTTCTTCGGCCGGAAACAAGAAATGAGGTTTTATCGCTGAACAAAGGACCTTCAAGGGTAAGCCTGGAGGATATCAGTCCTATAGCTCCACTTCCTTTAAACGCTTTATTATTACCCTCCTTCATACGAATATCAATAACCGAAGATAACCTTCCCCCATATCTGGCAGGAAAACCACCTTTCAGCAGCTCAACATTCTTGATGGCATCGGCATTAAAAACAGAAAGAAAACCAAAGAGATGATTGACATTGTACACGGGTACACCGTCTAAAAGGATAAGGTTCTGATCAGGGCCTCCTCCCCTTACATAAATGTTACTTGCACCCTCGGTACCGGATTGCACACCGGGCAATAATTGAATGGTCTTCAAAATATCTGTCTCGCCAAGAAGAACCGGCAATTTTTTTATCTGCCTGATGGGAATTCTGGTCATGCTAATCTGGGTGCTTTGAACTTTTTGGGCCGGACCGTCGGAATAAACCTTTACCTCCGCTATTTCAATATTGGGTTTGAGCGTGATGTTAACAGCAGTATCCTGCTGAAGAAAAAAGCTTCTGTATTGTGGTTGATACCCGACAAACGAGTAAACCAGACTGATCCTGCCTTTTGGCAAAGTAAGACTGTAAAACCCGTAATTATTCGTGATCGTCCCTTTCAGGGAACCTGAATCAAACACATTGGCACCAATAAGTTTTTCGCCGGTGGTATCATCTTCAATATAGCCGCTGATGGTAAATTTTTGCGCGGATAAACTTATTGTAAGCAGAAAAAATAGCAAAACACATAAACATAACCTAAACATGAGATAAGTATTAAAAGTTATAAAACTGCCGGTCCCCATTAACAATGCTTCATAACAGTTCACGAAAAGCCCTCTGCTTGTCCAGGTACAGGTTAACCTAACAGATAGCGCGTCATTGCCAATCTATTTCAACATGCTATTAACGCATAATCTTTAATAATAGTATATGCAGTATTTTCATCATATTGCAAATATCCCCATATTTAATTCAAACCTGGAGTAGTTATGTTTAGGCGGTGCTATCTGTTCAGTCTGCTGATTTTCTGAAGTCCATGTTTTAATTGCACGGGAATAATTGATACTTCTGGTGGAATAGTAATAATTTGAATTTAACAAAAAGCCAAAAGAAGTTTCCTTTATCTTAAAAGCCTTAATTCTTATATCAATTTCTGGCTGAGTATCGGGTTGGTAATCTGTTTTGGGTTCATCTGTGATAAATGTTATGTTAAACTCTTGTATTTCAATTATATAAATT
>CAYFUP010000057.1:0-17765 GCA_964346235.1 uncultured Bacteroidales bacterium
CCAGGATATGAACCGAGCTTGCGAGCTCGCCGAAGGTAAATAACCATGAGGGCTCAATACGGTTTGAAATACAAAAGTTAGTTTTAAAATTGATTATATATTTGAAAAACAATAGTTTAAACTAAAATTTATCTCGTATGAACCGAATACTGATAACCGGAGGTGCCGGTTTTATAGGCTCTCATGTGGTAAGAAGACTGGTGTTGCAATACCCTGATTACCTGATTGTAAACTTAGATAAATTAACTTACGCGGGAAACCTGGAAAACCTCAGGGATATCGAAAACAAAGAGAATTACAAATTCATTAAAGGCGACATTTGTGAAGAAGACTTTATTTTTGAGTTGTTTTCGAATTACGATTTTGACGGCATTATCCATCTGGCGGCTGAGTCGCATGTGGACAGAAGCATCTCCAATCCGAAAGATTTCATTCATACCAACATTCTTGGTACCGTTACATTGCTGAATGCAGCCAAAACGCAGTGGAAGAACCCTGAAAATTGTAAATTTTATCATATTTCAACGGATGAAGTATATGGTTCGCTGGGAGAACACGGTTACTTCACGGAGCAAACCGCTTACGACCCAAAAAGTCCGTATTCCGCATCAAAAGCAAGTTCTGATCACCTGGTCAGGGCCTATGCCAATACCTTTAACCTGCCGGTCGTTATTTCAAATTGCTCCAACAATTATGGGCCCAATCAATTCCCTGAAAAACTTATTCCTTTGGCCATCAATAATATAAAAAACCATAAGCCTATTCCGGTTTACGGGAAAGGAGAAAACATCAGGGACTGGCTATACGTGGCAGATCATGCGGAAGCCATTGACAAGATCTTTCATGAAGGAAAAACGGGTGAAACATATAATGTCGGCGGTGATAATGAATGGAAAAACATTGATTTGATATATGAGTTATGTAAAATCATGGATCAAAAGCTTGACCGCCCTGAAGGAGAATCTGCAAAGCTAATCACTTTTGTGAAAGACAGGGCGGGTCATGACAAAAGGTATGCCATTGATTTTTCCAAGATAAAAAGACAACTGGGATGGCAGCCCAAAATAAGTTTCACCAGGGGATTGGAAAAGACGGTTGACTGGTACCTGGATAATCAGAAATGGTTAGATAATGTTATTTCAGGAGATTATCTGAAATATTATGAAGAACAATATGTAAAACGTTAGTTCATGGCTGACCTTTTGCAGCATTAGGCTAATTGCAATATCTAGGCAATATCAATCAGGCCATTACGATGATAGATGACGTCCCTGATGATTATCTTTTTATTCCACCGTTACAGATTTAGCAAGGTTTCTGGGCTGATCCACACTGCACTGACGCATCACAGCTATATGATATGCCAACAACTGAAGTGGAATAACTGTCAGCAAAGGCGCTAATGCTTCATGAGTTAATGGAATTTCGATGACATGATTGGCCATGGTCCTGATGACCGTATCCCCCTGATTCACTATGGCAATTACAATGCCTTTTCTGGCTTTTACTTCCTGTATATTGCTGACAATCTTGTCGTAAGACTTATCCTTCGTAGCTATAAACACCACCGGCATATTTTCATCGATGAGTGCTATCGGTCCATGTTTCATTTCAGCCGCGGGATAGCCTTCCGCATGGATATATGAAATTTCTTTCAGCTTCAATGCCCCTTCCAATGCAACCGGAAACTGATATCCCCTCCCAAGATAGAGGAAGTTGGACACGTTCTGGTACAATGCAGAGATTTGTTTCAGCCCATCATTAATCTCAAGTATCTTCTTTATCTTATCAGGTATCTGAGTCAGTTCACCTATGAATTCATGATAATGCTTCTTTGGGAGGGTTTTTCTTCGGTTGCCCAATAATAATGCCATCATAGTCAGCACAGTTACCTGAGCAGTAAATGCCTTGGTAGAAGCCACGCCAATCTCCGGCCCGGCATGCGTATAAACCCCTGCATCAGTTTCTCTTGGAATGCTTGAACCCACCACATTGCAAATTCCGAGCACCATGGCTCCTGCCTCTTTTGCAAGCCTGATGGCCGCCAGTGAATCAGCAGTTTCACCACTCTGACTAATGGTTATCACAATATCGTCTTTATGTAAGATGGGATTCCGGTACCGGAATTCTGAGGCATACTCTACTTCAACCGGAATACGGGCAAATTCTTCAAAAAGATATTCCCCTACCAAACTGGCGTGCCATGAAGTACCGCATGCTACAATAAGAATTCGCTTTGCATTTTCCAGTTGAGGCAATGTATTGAAAAGTCCACCGAGATGTATGTCCTTCATATCAGCTGATATTCGTCCCCGAAACGTGTCATGAATGGACCGGGGCTGCTCGAATATTTCTTTTAGCATAAAATGATCATACCCGTTTTTCTCAATCTTATCAATTTCAAGATCCAGTGTTTGCACTTTGAAATCAATATTATCATTGTTAATGGTTTTAAGACTGAGCTCATCTTTTTTTATAACAGCTACGTTATCATCGTTCAGGTAAATGACACTTTTCGTATGTTCAATGATAGGAGTGGCATCGGAGGCGATAAAATACTCGTTTTCACCGATCCCAATGACTAACGGACTTCCTTTTCTTGCAGCAATCAATTTATCAGGTTCGTCATTACACAAAATCACCAATCCATATGCCCCTATGACTTTGGATAATGCGAGTCTCACGGCTACTTCCGCTGAAACCTTGCCCTTTAGATAAACGTACTCAATAAGGTTTGCCAGGACTTCCGTATCCGTTTGCGTTTGAAACTTATACCCTCGTTTTTCGAGCTTGCCTTTTAATACCCCATAGTTTTCAATGATGCCATTGTGAATAAGGATAAATTTACCATGTTCTGACCGGTGCGGATGAGCATTCACATCATTCGGCTCCCCATGGGTTGCCCAACGCGTATGACCGATGCCAATTTTACCTTTCGTGTCATCGCTGTCGATGGATGCTTCAAGTTCACTGACCTTGCCTTTTCTTTTAAAAATATTCGCATCCGCTGACATAAGCAAAGATATGCCGGCCGAGTCATATCCCCGGTACTCCAATCTTTTTAATCCATTGATTAATATGGGATAAGCATCCTTATCTCCAATGTATCCTACTATTCCACACATAATATCAATATTTAAGATAAGTAATCGATAATTGGGGCGGCTTATTGCTATTGACCCCGTTTAAAATGACCCGTTGGTAATTTGTGGCATTGGAATTCAAGCTGCCTTGTAAATATAAATTCATTTCGTCAGATCCCATCAGATAACCCTGAACCGCTCCCGTTATGTCAAAAAGATAATAATCATCCGCTTTTTTATAAGTATCGTTATACCTGTTGACCAACTGATAATTTCTTTTGTCTGAATAGGGAGCTTCAATAATCATTAAATTAGGAAAATTTTCTTCTCCAATCAATTCATAACTTGATGATGAAGGAAATAATTTTAATTCCACACGCGCCAGCGAAACGGAAGATGAGGGGAAAGAATCCTTTAAGGCTTTTAAAACAGGTAGTTCCAGTTTTGCATTCACCCCACCCAGGTTCTCAATATACATGATAGAATCATCTTCCGGACTGGTCAGACTTTCCCCAGCGGATGAATGTTCATATTCATGGTCAAATAAATTGACCCTTACATTTGAGATGCCTTCAACAATGAAAACTGCTACCGTATCATTATAATGAATGACAAATTCTGTTTCTTCGGAGGTAAGATTAAGCTGGGCCAGGTTTCCTGCAGAATTTGTACGATTCTGATTATTAACCGCTTTGCATGTTATGTAAAAACCATTAAAAAACTCTGTAAACGCACTAATGGAAGACAGGGTGGCTGAATCTGCCATGAGTATTCTTTCCGCTATCTTATTATCCAGTGTAACGGAAACCATTTCACTGGTATCCGAATAATTTATCTTATCCCGCGACAAGGTGTCTGCATCATGAAAAAGGTGATGATCGAGATCTGAATAATAATTGACAGTATCTGCAAGGTGCTGGGTTAATTCGAAAAATATCACCTCCTGGTAATAGGCAGAATCACCAAATACCTTGTCAAACTTTATACGAAATACCACCGAATCGATGGATGAAATTTCTTCAAATGGTTTAGAGGTCAATTGCCTGATTTCGGCCATGATAGAAGCATTGACCAGTCCAAATACCGGATCATAATAACTTCCCAACACATTTCTATCCTGGTTAACGGAACTGATTCCCCAACCTTCCACTGTCCGGGCAACAATTTGGGTAGAATCCCTGACCTGGACAACGTCGCTTTCTGATTTATTATCCTGAAAGTTTAAGCCTATCTGTGTTGGTTCATTGTCCGAGCAATTGTTAAGAGTGAATAAAATTAATAGTAATATCAAATTGAAAACAGGGCTATGCTTGTGGTACGTCATTCTCTTGTTTTTTCATTAGCAAGTTATCATAAAACTCGGAATAGTTTTTAATGTAGTCTGAATTCTCTTCATCAAATTCCTGGTAATCGAGAAATGGTAAATTGATCTGTTGGATATAATTATAAATTTTCGGATTAATATCCTCACTTCCCATAATCGCGCCATCAGAATAATGAAGGGCTAATTTGGTTAAGTTTAAATAATTAGGCCTGTCTATCTTGCTGCTTTCTTCTTCAGGCATGCTGTTTAATTTCAGCTTTTTCTTTAAATCTTTGCTCAGCTCTCCTTTATAGTCATCATTATATACCGAATAAATGATTTTTGAATCCATAAAAAGCGGATTATCATAGTACTCCTTCCGGATCATCAAAGGTAAGAGTCCGGAAAACCAACCATGACAGTGAATAATGTCCGGTTTCCACCTGAGCTTTTTGACCGTCTCCAGCACTCCTTTTGCAAAGAACAATGTTCGTTCATCATTATCACTAAATAGTTTCCCATTTTCATCAGTGATGATATACTTCCTGTGAAAATAATCTTCATTATCAATAAAATATACCTGCATTCTGGCACTCTGAATGGAAGCAACCTTAATGATCAACGGCCTGTCGGTATCATTTATAATCAGGTTCATACCTGACAACCTTATTACTTCATGCAATTGATTCCTTCGCTCATTGATGCAGCCATATTTGGGCATAAAGGTTCGTATTTCCTTTCCTTCCTCTTGAATACCCTGGGGTAAATGCCTGCCTATTTTTGATATTTGTGATTCTGGAAGATATGGAGTAATTTCTTGTGAGACAAATAATATCTTTTTCTTTTCCATCAAAATAACTACTTTTTAGAAATATAATAAATTCATGCAAAATTAATAAAATTTATTTATATTCTCAACTAATTAGCTAATTGAAATTTAAAGAATTACTCTTGTTTTAAGGTTTTTCTGAGTAACTGGCATTGAAGGTTTACGGGCTTTATCTTTTTCCTTATATTTGTATTCAAATTATAAAAAAAGATGATTGTATTCAGTAAAATTCCACTCATCAGGGAATATATCGATAGCGTTAAAAATCAGGGATTGAAAGTGGGTTTTATTCCAACCATGGGTGCTTTACATGAAGGACACCTGGAAATAATCAAGCAATCCAAAAAAGAGGATGATATAACGGTGGTAAGTATATTCGTTAATCCCACCCAGTTCAATGACAAGAATGATTACCGGAATTACCCCGTTGATCGTTACCAGGATTTGGCCAGTCTGGAAACATTGCAATGCGACGTGGTTTTCAATCCCAGTGAAAAAGAAATGTATCCGGATAAGGATAACAGGGAATTTGATTTCGGATACCCCGGAGAAGTCTTGGAAGGCTTCCACAGACCAAGCCATTTTAATGGTGTAGCGCAAATTGTCAGTAAACTGTTTGATGTGGTACACCCTCATAAAGCCTATTTTGGTGAAAAAGATTACCAGCAGCTGATAATTATCAAAAAATTGGTTCAGCAATTACGTTATGACATCGAGATAGTCAGCGCTCCTGTTGTCCGGGAAAAAGACGGGTTAGCAATGAGCTCGAGAAATGCTTTGCTGAATGAAAAGCAAAGAAAAGCCGCCCCTTTAGTCTATGAGACCTTGGTGAAATCGAAATCACTTGCCGGTCAGCACTCCATTGATGAAGTGAAAAACTGGGTCTTCAAAAAAATCAACAGTCACCCTTTGTTTTCGGTGGAATACTTTGACATTGTTGATCAAGAAAACCTTCAAAAGGTAAAAAACTGGAATGATAATTGTTTTAAAATTGGTTGCATAGCTGTATTTTTAGGAAAAGTACGCCTGATTGATAACATTAAATATCAATAATTCTATTGCATTATGATGATTGAAATTGTAAAATCCAAAATACACAGGGTAACGGTGACTGAATCTAATCTGAATTACGTGGGAAGCATCACCATTGACGAAAACCTGATGGTCGCAGCGAATCTGATTGAAAACGAAAAAGTACAGGTTGTTAATATTAATAACGGAGAACGGCTTGATACCTACGTTATTAAAGGCGAGCGGGGTTCAGGTACCATTTGTATGAATGGTCCTGCTGCCAGAAAAGTGGCCCTGGGAGATATCATTATTATCATCGCTTACGCTACCATGGATTTCGAGAAAGCCAAAACTTTTAAACCTGCCTTTATTTTTCCCGATACCAGAACAAATATCCTGCCCCAAACTCAATAAAATGCGCCATCATTCCATTGAATTTATTTATATCTTTGCAGGCAATGTTTATTATTTAATATAAATTATTGTAAATGAACCACTTAGAAAAATTTCAAGAAAAAATTGTTTCTCTGGAAGAAATGAATCAACCCCTTGCCCGCTGGAGGTTCCTGGATAAAAAAATCGTGTTTACCAATGGCTGTTTTGACATCATTCACAAAGGACATGTGGACTATCTTGCAAGGGCCGCTGAATTTGGTGACATCATGATCGTTGGCTTGAATAGTGATGATTCTGTGAAAAGATTAAAAGGAAACGGAAGGCCTTTGCAGGACCAGGAAAGCAGAGCGATCATCCTGTCCTCACTGAAGATGGTAAATTACGTGATTCTGTTTGATGAAGACACTCCTTTTAATTTGATCAATCACATCAAACCCGATTTTCTCGTCAAAGGAAGCGATTATAAAGAAAAAGAAGTAGTAGGAGCAGATATTGTAAAATCAAACGGAGGTGAAGTTATCCTGATCGACTTTCTGGATGGTTATTCCACCACCTCTATCATCAACAAGCTAAATCAGATATAATCCCTGATGGCCAATGCCCGTTCAGTTTATATATGTCAGCAATGTGGTGCCAAAGCTGCCAAATGGATAGGAAAGTGTCCATCATGCGGCTCGTGGAACACATACGTAGAAGAAGTGATTTCAAAACCATCCGGAAAAAAAAACAATGCTTTACCTCCGGTTTCTTCATTTCCCAAACCCCTCAGCGAAGTCAGAAGTGAATCGCACGAAAGGATTGATACCAAAAGCAATGAATTAAACAGAATTCTGGGAGGAGGAATTGTTCCGGGTTCCGTCATATTAATCGGCGGTGAACCAGGCATTGGTAAATCAACCCTCGCCCTTCAAATTGCGCTGGCACTAAAAAACCAACAGGTCTTATATGTTTCGGGGGAAGAGAGCCTGGAGCAAATCAAAATCAGGGCTGAAAGGCTAAAGCTGGAAAATAACAATTGCCTCTTTTATAGCGAAACACATCTTGAAAGCATCATCAACCAGTCGAAATCAAAAACTCCCGGTTTATTAATTATCGACTCGGTGCAAACCCTTTATTCGGATATGGCTGATTCTTCCCCGGGAAGCCTCACCCAAATCAGGGAATGTACCAATTCATTAATCCAGGTAGCTAAAAGACAACATCTTCCCGTCATTTTAATTGGCCACATCACCAAAGAAGGCAATATTGCGGGACCAAAGATATTGGAGCACATGGTAGATGTTGTACTTAATTTTGAAGGCGATCAGAATCATATTTACCGAATCATCCGTTCCATGAAAAACCGGTTTGGTTCAACCTCTGAAATCGGAATTTATGAAATGCGTGAAAGCGGATTAAAAGAAATTCCCAATCCATCTGAGTTTTTATTGTCACAATTCGACGAATCCCTTAGCGGGACTGCCATTGCGGCAACAATTGATGGAATCAGGCCCTTTTTAATTGAAGTTCAATCGCTCGTCAGCTCAGCAGTATATGGAAATCCCCAGCGTTCAACAACCGGTTTCGATATTCGAAGAATCAACATGTTGCTGGCCGTTCTGGAAAAAAGAGCCCATTTTAAGCTATCTGCCAAAGATGTGTTCTTAAACATTGCGGGTGGCATAAAAGTGAACGATCCAGCCATTGATCTGGCCGTGGTTGTCGCCATTTTGTCTTCCAGCTTTGATATACCGGTCAGCAAAAACATATGCTTTGCCGGAGAAATAGGGCTTTCCGGGGAAATCAGACCGGTATCCCGAATTGAACAACGAATAACGGAAGCAGGAAAACTTGGCTTTCAATATATTATCATTTCCAAATACAATCAGAAAAACATCGACAAGAAGCAATTCAATATTGACATTAAAACATTTAGCAGGATTGATCAGGTATTGAAGCATTCCTTTGGCCATTGAAATATCAGGATTTAATATCATTTTCATTACTTTTGACAATTTATCTTGTTAAATACCAAAGACTTTTATTGTATAGTGGCACTAAGCTACATCTAACTTATTGAAAACAAAAGAAAACACGACTTGTTGTGTATGTAAGAAAAATAACTAATTATTTTAAAGTGGTTCTAAGAAGGCGTCAAAAACAAGGCATGCGAGGCTTAAGTGCCAGTAGTTCACTAGCCGTTAATGACTGGTGCTTAAGGTGAACATAACACCGTTAATGACACCTTCATAAAGCCCCTATTTAATTCGAATGGAAAAAAAAATTGACAGAAGAAAACCTCAGTGGTTAAAGACAAAACTCCCTTCAGGCGAACAATCGGTACAGGTTAAAAAGATCATCCGGGCGCATGGATTACACACCATATGTACAAGCGGCAAATGCCCAAACCAGGCAGAATGCTGGGGAAACGGTACTGCCACTTTTATGATACTGGGCGATATCTGTACCCGCTCCTGTAAATTTTGTGCGACAAAGACAGGTAAACCTTTATCCGTCGATGAATCTGAACCCTATCACATAGCTGAATCCGTTAAACTGCTGAAACTTAAACATGTGGTTATTACCTCGGTGGACAGGGATGATCTGGATGACGGAGGAGCTGCCATTTGGGCAGAAACCATCAGGAAGGTGAAGGAAGTTAATCCGGGAATCACTATGGAAGTGCTGATTCCCGACTTTAATGGGAGCCTTGATTTGCTGGATATGATCATAAAAGAATCACCGGAAGTGATATCCCATAATCTTGAAACAGTAGAAAGGCTGACGCCTCAAATCAGAAGCAAAGCAAAATACAGGGTAAGCCTGGACATAATCAGGCACATTTCAGATGCAGCACTCACTTCTAAGTCAGGCATTATGGTGGGCCTCGGAGAAAAGGACAATGAAGTATATCAAACCATGGATGATCTTCTTGACAGCGGCTGTCAGGTGATGACCATCGGACAATATCTTCAGCCTTCAAAAAATAACCTGCCTGTCGAAAAATACATCACACCTGATGAATTCAATACATATAAAGAAACGGGCCTGAAAAAAGGATTTAAAGCGGTGGAAAGCGGACCAATGGTACGTTCTTCATATCACGCAGAGAAACATGTAATAAAATGATGAAGAATAAGGTCGCATTCATTGACTTAGGAATAGTTGATTACCATATTGCCTGGCAGAAACAGGAAAAACTATTCAATAAAATCATTGAAGCCAAGAAATCTGGCAATACTTTCCGGAATTACCTGATTTTCTGTCAACACCCGCATGTCTATACCCTCGGTAAAAGCGGATCCGAAAATAATTTACTGATCAATGCAATACAATTGCAAGCCAGGGATGCTGTTTTCGTAAAAACCAACCGGGGCGGAGATATCACTTATCACGGACCGGGACAATTGGTCGGTTACCCGATATTTGACCTGGAATCTTTCAACATCGGATTGAAAAAATATATTTACCTGATGGAAGAGGCCATAATACAGACACTTCAAGAATATAACATTTCATCGGACCGGTTAAAAAATGCCACCGGGGTCTGGATCGATACACAATCAGCCAATCCCAGGAAGATCTGCTCCATAGGGGTCAAATCATCCAGATACGTAACCATGCATGGCTTTGCCCTGAACATCAATACCGACTTGAATTATTTTGATTATATCAATCCCTGTGGTTTTACAGATAAAAAAATGACCTCCTTGCAAAAAGAACTGAGTATTCCTCAGGCAGATTTTAATGAAACCAATGAATGGGTTAAGAAAAAATTTATAGAATTGTTCAACATTTCGCTATTGGACCAAAAATCTGAAATGATCCATGAATAATAAAGATGCTGAATACTGGATTGACTTGTTAAACTTACAAAAACATCCGGAAGGAGGCTATTACTGCGAAACCTTCCGCTCCCCGGAAACCCTGAGTCAGGCAGCACTTCCTGAAAGATTTAAAGGGGACAGGCAATTGTATTCATCCATCTTTTTTCTGCTGAAAGGGGAAGAAATATCCGCGTTTCACTACCTGCATGCAGATGAAATATGGCATTTTTATGAAGGAAGCGCAATAAAAACATATACCTTAGATAAAAACGGAACTTTACTAATCCGCCGTTTGGGAAGAAATCCCAACCTTAAAGAATCCCATCAGTTGCTGGTGGAAAACAATAAATGGTTTGCTGCAGAAATACTGGACAAAAGCAGCTTCTCCTTAGTGGGATGTACCACATCTCCGGGCTTTGATTTTGATGATTTTTTCATGGGAGACAGGAAAAATCTTGAAAAAAAATTTCCCGAGTACAGGGATTTGCTCGTCAGGCTAACCTATTGACAGGGGTGGCTCACCTATTAAAAAGGGTGGCTAACCTATTGACAGAAGTAAAGAAAATTTTCCCTTTTTGAAAAATAAAAAAAATACTTATTTTTAATGGTTTAAAAATAATCACCTTATGCGTTTTTAATGAACTTTGTTAACAATTAATCATGCAGGAAATATACGACTATATTGAACAAACATTTTCCCTTGATTCAGCCAAGAACCTGCCCATTATTTATAAAGGGCAGCTAAATCATGACGTCACAAAGATTTTTGCCAACATGACAGAGATGCGGCTTAAAAATCAAAATATAGATAACAGCATTAAGCGCAAGGTTTTTCATGTCACTGTTGAGTTTTTGCAAAACATTACCAAACACTCCGATGATTTTGATGACGAAAGCCATCCTGTTGGCAACGGCTTATTTATGATTGGAGAACATGATTCTTCCTATTATATCATAACAGCCAATAAAATCAAAAACGAAAAAATCGAAAAACTGAAATCCAAAATAGATGAATTAAACAACCTGGAAGCAAATGATTTAAAACAGATGTTTAAAAAACAAATGAAAGAAGGCAGGATAGATAAAAAAGGAGGAGCCGGCCTTGGATTAATCGACCTTTTGCGAAAAACCGGCAGCAAAATAATGTATGATTTTATTCCCACCAATAATGACCGCAATATATTCATTAATGCCATTAAAATCCCCACTCAATAAAGCCTATTCAATTCATTTCAAGGATTTTTAATATCATTAAATGCTGAACTTTTTCCGTTAAAGCTTGCTTTGAAAATTAATAATAATCATCCAGGTATTGATTATAATCCAGCATTTTGTCCTTGGACTTATTCTGCTCATATTCATCACAATCCAACTCAATCGAAAAATTCTTGGGTTTTTTAAACTTTGCATATTGTTCCACATTGAGGGTGGAATCATTATACAATTTTTTCATGTATATGGCCCAAATCGGCAAGGCCATATTAGCGCCTTGCCCCTGTGTAATATTATCAAAATGAATGGCGCGGTCTTCGCCTCCTACCCATACACCAGATACAAGTTGAGGAACTATCCCCATGAACCATCCATCAGCATGATCCTGGGTGGTACCGGTCTTTCCGCCAATCTCATTCATCAGCTGATATGGATAATAATCCAGTCTCAAGCGGATGGCCGTTCCCATGCGAACCACTTCCTGCAACAATTCTATCATCAGATAGGCCGTTTCTTTGCTTATCACTTCCTCCTGGTTGGTATTAAAGGTGGCAATCACGTTGTTGTTTTTATCCTCAATCCGCGTAACAAAAATAGGCTCAACATGAACGCCTTCATTGGCATAAGTACTGTAGGCACTCACCATCTCATAAAGGGAAATGCCTGATGTACCTAGTGCCAATGCCGGGACCGGTGCCAGATAACTGGTGATTCCCATTTTTTTCATTAGTTTGATGACCGATGGCGGATTGAATTCTTTCATGAGTTTGGCGGTGATATAATTAATAGATTTGGCCAGCCCGAATTTCAGGGTAACATATTTACCCTCATATTCAGAAGGGCCGGAGTTTTTAGGGGTCCAGGTGGTATCCTTTCCTTCATGCTTATAATGAAAGGTAGTGGGCACATTTGGAATTTGGTCGCATGGATGGAATCCCTCCTGCATGGCCAGGGTATATAAAAATGGTTTGATGGTTGATCCTACTTGCCGCTTGCTTTGGGTAACATGATTGTATTTAAAATTTTTGAAATCAATGCCTCCTACATAGGCTTTGGTATGTCCATTCTCCGGATTCACAGACATTAGTCCGGCCCTGAGAAAATGCTTGTAATATTTGATGGAATCCAAGGGAGACATCACGGTATCTTTATTTCCTTCCCAACTAAAAACAGTCATTTTAACCGGTTTCTTAAAAATATCCATGATGGTATCTTCACTGATGCCCTGGCTTCTCAGACGCCAATACCTGTCTGTTCGTCTGATGGACGTTTTTAGTATCTGCTCAATTTGTTTTTCTTCCAGCTCTTCAGAATACGGAGCAAATTCTGATTGCGATTTTTCCTCAAAAAACTGTGGCTGAAGTTCCTCGCTCAGATGCTCCCTGACTGATTCTTCAGCATATTGCTGCATTTTTGAATTCACCGTGGTATAAATCTTTAATCCGTCCCGGTAAAGATTATAAGGGGTCCCATCAGGTTTTATGTTTTTTTTGCACCACCCATACAAAGGGTCATTTATCCATTTAACAGAATCCTCTCTAAAATCATGAAAAGAATAATAATGATTCCTTTCCGGTTTATCCGCATTGAGATAATTTCTTAGGAAGGAACGAAAATAAGTGGCCAGTCCCACATTGTGATTTTGTACTTTATAATCAAGCTCTATGTCAAGTTTTGACAAAGAATCATATTGTTGGGACGAAATATAGCCGTATTTCTCCATTTGAGACAGCACAATATTTCTCCTGTGCTTTGCACGTTCTGGGTTTCTCACCGGGCTATACCAGGAGGGAGCTTTTAAAACACCGACCATCAGCGCCGATTCCTCAATATTCAGCTCATCCGGGGCTTTATTAAAAAATGTTTTGGCAGCAGCCTTTATGCCATAAGACTCACTGCCAAATGGAACCGTGTTCAAATACATGACCAGTATTTCTTCCTTGGTATAATTCCGTTCCAGCTTCACCGCAGTTACCCATTCCTTAAACTTAGCCAAAATCAGGTTTAATCCCCGGCTCAACTCAGACCCATACGTGGTTGTATCCCTCGGAAACAGATTTTTTGCAAGTTGTTGCGTTATGGTACTGCCCCCGCCGGATTCTTCCCTGCCCATCACCAGCGTTTTTAATAAAACCCGGGCCAATCCCCTGACATCTATTCCGGAGTGCCTGGTAAACCTGATGTCTTCCGTCGCAATTAAGGCATTGACAATGTTGGGTGATAGATCATCAAAAGCCACATAGGTCCTGTTCTGAATATAATAAGTGCCCAACAAGACATTGTCCTGTGAATATACTTCTGAAGCGATATTGTTATTGGGATTCTCCAAATCTTCAAAATTCGGCATGAATCCTAAGTGACCCTTTGAAATAAGAATAAATAAAACCACAAAAAACAGAAAAACCAAAATGAATACTGCCCAGAAAACCTTGATATATTTGAGGTAAGACCTGTTTTTTCCAGTCATAAAATTGTATAAAATTTGCTGCAAAAGTAATAAATTAAAATTAATTATATTTTTTAACGGTAATAACCATATTATTGTACTTTTGCATATTTAAAATTTTTAAAAACATTGTATGGCAGATAATTTAGTAATTGTAGAATCCCCGGCTAAAGCCAAAACCATTGAAAAATTCCTCGGCAAAGAGTTTAAGGTTAAATCAAGTTTTGGCCATGTTCGCGATTTAGCAAAAAAGGATCTGGGAATAGACATAAACAACAATTATAAACCCCAATATATTGTTTCGGATGACAAGAAAAAGGTGGTCTCTGAACTCAAAAAAGAAGTAAAAGATGTTGATTATATATGGTTGGCTACTGATGAAGACCGGGAAGGAGAAGCCATCGCCTGGCATTTGTATGAAGTCCTGAAACTCAAAAATGAAAAAGTAAAACGCATTGTATTTCACGAAATTACAGATAATGCCATCAAAAATGCTGTTCAAAACCCGCGCGGCATAGATTTCAACCTTGTAAATGCCCAGCAGGCCAGAAGAATTCTTGACCGGCTGGTAGGTTTTGAACTTTCCCCCATCCTTTGGAAAAAAATCAAACCTTCTCTCTCCGCAGGAAGGGTTCAATCAGTAGCAGTCCGGCTGCTCGTAGAAAGAGAACGAGAAATTCTGGCCTTTAAACCTGAATCTTCCTTTAAGATCCAGGCTTCTTTCATGCCTCCAAGCACCAGCGATCATTTTAAAGCAGCGCTGAACAAAAGCCTCAAAAACAACAAAGAAACGCAGGCCTTCCTGAAGGATTGTAAAGGGGCAGAATTCACCATACAGGATGTGGTAAAAAAACCGTCCAAGAAGTCTCCACCGGCCCCGTTCACCACATCCACCCTGCAACAGGAAGCCAGTCGTAAGTTTGGTTTCTCTGTAGCGCAGACTATGCGAATTGCACAAAAATTATATGAAGCTGGAAAAATCACCTATATGCGGACCGACTCGGTAAATTTATCCAACATGGCCATTCAGGGATCAAAAAGTTATATTCAGGGGCAGTTTGGAGATAAATACCTGGAAACAAGAAAATATAAGACGAAAAGCAAAGGAGCCCAGGAAGCGCACGAGGCCATCAGGCCCACATACATTGAAAATGCCCGGATTAAGGGAAGCAACCAGGAGGTAAAGCTATACGAATTAATCTGGAAGCGCACCATTGCCTCTCAGATGAAAGATGCCTTATTTGAAAAAACCACCGCCACCATTAACGTTTCCAGAAGAAATGAAAACTTCATCGCGACTGGTGAGATATTAAAATTTGATGGCTTTCTGAAAGTGTATATGGAAGCCTCTGATGAGGAACAGAACAAGGTCTCCAAAGATTTATTGCCCCCGTTAAGCAAAGGGGAAAAGCTTAAAATGGAATTCATTGAAGCCACCGAGCGTTTTTCCAATTCTCCCCCACGTTATAATGAAGCATCTTTGGTGAGAAAACTTGAAGAATTGGGGATAGGAAGACCCTCTACCTATGCCCCCATCATTTCAACCATTCAACAAAGGGGATATGTGGTAAAAGAGGACCGGCCGGGTAATGAAAGAAAATACCAGTACCTTCTCCTTAAGGAAAATAACATTAAAGAAGAAACCAAAACGGAAAATGCAGGGGTGGAAAAAGCCAAACTTTTTCCCAATAATATTGGTATGGTGGTCAATGATTTCCTGGTTAAGAATTTTGAATCAATCATGGATTACGGATTCACCGCCAATGTAGAAGCCATATTCGATGAAATAGCTGATGGGAAGGTTGACTGGCAAAGCATGATCGATAACTTCTATAAAGAATTTCACAAAAAAGTGGAAGAAACCCTTGAAAACTCTCAGCGTGATAAGGGGGAAAAGGTGCTGGGAACCGATCCCAAAACGGGCAAAAAACTATCGGTAAAAATTGGACGATACGGACCGGTTGCTCAACTGGGCGATGTAAATGATGAAGAAAAACCAAAATTTGCTCCGCTGTTAAAAGGCCAGTTAATAGAAACCATCACCTATGATGAAGCCATAGAGCTTTTCAAACTGCCCCGGGAAATCGGAGAATATGAGGAAAAAAAGCTGGTGATCGGCATAGGACGGTTCGGACCCTATGTAAAACACAATAATAAATTTTATTCCCTGAAAAAAGACGATGATCCCCAAACGATTGATAAGAAAAGGGCCATTCAACTCATTGAAGAAAAAAGAGAAAGAGACAGAAACAAATACATTAAAACTTTTGAAAAACACCCTGAACTTGAAATATTAAATGGAAGATGGGGGCCTTATATTTCCTATCAGAAAAAGAATTTTAAAATCCCGAAGGATACTGATCCTACCAAGCTTTCATATGAAGATTGTATGAAAATCATTGAAAATAAAGGCAAAACAAAAAAGAACAAAAAGCAATAAACCGCCATTGATGGAGCTTGATTATTATTTTCACCCTGTCAGTTTAACAAAACCTGATAATTACATTGTATCCAAAGCCAGTTTTGGCAAGAACATTTTTATTCATACCCAGAACAATGCCATCAAAGGCCTGGATTATCAATTGGCCATCATCGGAGTTCCGGAGGACAGGAATGCCCTGGAATCAGGATCTGCCAAAGCCCCGGATGCCATAAGGACTCAATTATATCAATTGTCGCGCATTTCACCGTCATTGAAAATTGCAGATTTTGGGAACCTGAAAAACGGCAATACCATTGAAGACAGCTATTACGCCTTAAGGGACGTAATATATGAACTTATATCCAATGATATCATCCCCGTAATCATAGGAGGAAGTCAGGATTTAACCCTGGCCTCCTCATTGGCGCTCAAAAAAATGAACAAAAAATTCAACCTGGTCACCCTCGACTCAAGACTGGATGTTGGAAAAAGCAAAGAAGAACTGAATGCCAATACTTATCTTAACCGGATCATCTTTGAGAAAAACATGTTTCATTATGCCAATTTAGGCGCTCAAAGCTATTTCGCCAGTGAAGGGGATGTCACCCTGATGAAAAAACTTCATTTTGATGTCCTGCGTTTAGGCGTCATACGAAACAATATCAAATTCGCTGAACCTTATTTAAGGGATGCCAATATCCTGAGCATAGATATTTCCTGCGTCAGACAGTCAGATGCACCGGCGACTGCATTCCCCTCTCCCAACGGTTTTTATAGTGAAGAGATTTGTCAGTTGGCCAGATACGCCGGCTTGAGCAATGAAAAGACAGTCTTCGGCATTCATGAAGTTCATCCGGACAGGGATCATCATTACCAGACCGCCCAGTTATCGGCTCAAATCATTTGGTTTTTTATAGAAGGATACTTCAACCGCATTACGGAAAACCCTGCTGAAGAACTGGATAAACTGAATAAATTCATTGTTAACCCAAGCAAGCATGAACATGCAATGAATTTCTACAAAAGTGAAAAAAGCGGCAGATGGTGGATGGAAGTTCCTGTTCTAAAAAACGATAAGGAAAAAAATGTAAAAATCATCTCTTGTTCTTTCGAAGATTATAAGGAAGCCTGCGAAAACAATATTCCTGACAGGTGGTGGAGCGCTTTTCAGAAGTTAAACCATGATTAGGATAGCCAGTCAAGTAACCTATTCCAATAAAATTAGTATAAAATAAAATATTTATTTATTCGTAATGA
>CAYFUP010000058.1:0-271 GCA_964346235.1 uncultured Bacteroidales bacterium
GTCTATTACCAGGATTGAATCCATGGGAACCTGGCTAAGGAGCCTTTGAAGGTAGATTTCATCTTTCATCTCCTGGTGCTTGTTATAAATATCCTTGAGCTCTTCTTTGGAGGAGGCCCCTTCAATCTCTGCTCTGCCCTGACCTCATCGATGCCAGCCCCCTGGTTACACCATTTATTAATGCGATGACCTATCTTTTCAGAAATAATGAATTCTGCCCGGTCAACGAACATGCTGGTTCTATCCTTGGTAGCCTTGCAATTGTGCTTGA
>CAYFUP010000058.1:281-17384 GCA_964346235.1 uncultured Bacteroidales bacterium
CAGCTCAAAGACAATGGTCAGCTCATAATCCACACCATCCCGTTGCACTCCTTTCAATCCCACTTTCTCGGGCACCATCTTGCCATTTTTATCAGACAGGACATAATCTTGTTTGGAGCGGATCGTACCGATGATATGTGCCGGTGATTGCAGGATTTTCTGGACAAATCCGTTATGTCTGGGCGTCACCTTGTGCCAGTTGGTAAAAGAATTGCCGGTCATGTTACCGTGAACCTCCAATATTCCTCCTTTGCCGTCCCACTCATGTGACATGCTGTCAATGATGATAACTTCCATTTTAGCCTTTTCACAGGCTTCAATGGCTTCAATATACCTTTCAGGAGAAAATGGTTCCCGTAAAGGCAATACATTGTATTGACCCAGGTGGGAATACAATTCTGATGAATGGTTCTCGGTGTCTATGACTGCTATTTTATTCCAGTCCTCCACCAGGCCATAGGCTAATAGCAAGGCACTATATGTTTTACCGGAACCACTTGGGCCTTGGATGCCCAATTTCATCTTTACTTGTCTGCGTTGTGCTTTTTTTAACTGCATGATAAATTGTTTTAAATGGTTAAATAAAAAAAGGGAGCCTGAACTCCCCTTTAAATTAAATTTCAACTGCCGGTTCTTCCTGTTTTGGCTGCGACACTTCTTTGTCATCGACAATTTCAGCCGGCTGTGTTTCTTCTTCAGCAGGAACATACTCCCACCGGTAATCCAGGGTAATGACTTCCCCTGTATCCTCGATGGTGAACTGGTATTCCTCGACTTCCACCTTCCGGATGCTACCGGGCAGTTGCTTTCCAATCAATGATTGGCAGACATGTTCACTGAAAGTAGAAGGAATCGATGCCTTGGGAGCTGTAATGTAATTCCTCCCGGATTCTTTGCTTTTTACAACATGAATCTCCGATGATTGCAAAATCAAGGCAAAGAAATTCTCCTGGTCAGCATTGGTGCGCTGAGCGTAATCAACAATTTGTACCATAATTAAAAAATTTTAGATTAATAAATAATTATCTCTGAGACAATAAGGGGGGGGTACCCCGCTTTTGCCATGGCTTTGGGTGGGTAATAGTTGAGGTGGTCCCCGCTCTCGTAAATAACATAAAAATTTTATGCAGTCAATCACGGATAATGTTATTTGTGATATTCCGGCATATTATCCAATTTGGGTTTAACTGGGGTTTATATAATCCCTGAAAAACCCGCGCCTATCCCATATCAAATCAGGAGTTGGGGTTTTGGGGGTTAGGATTCTAACAAGTTTTTAAAACATTAGAATGGATAGAGATGGCTAAATGATTTTTTTACAAAAAAAGTAGAAAACGGTTCCCCCTTAACCCCATATTCAGTATTAATGGGACTTTGAGCAGGTTTTTTAATGGGTTTACCGGGGCGTCCACCTGTCCAGATTCCTAAGTTTATTGGTTGGATAGATGAAAATTTAGGAAATAGAAATACTATTTTTGATAAAATTATGCTGATTTCGCCTATGGAGAAAGAAAGTGCGATAAAGCTAAATATATAAAATACCAGAGGATAAGCGCGGTGAAAGTTTACAGGCAAAAGTCCAATATTGCATTTTCAATATTTGAGAGAATTTGAGGAAGTCTGTCACCGGTTCAATTAAAATATTACTCCAATAAGAATTACACTTTAAATGTTTCAACCATGTTTCAACCAGCCCATAAATAAAAAAGCCCTGCATCGCTGCAAGGCTTGTTATTACTGGTCGGGGTAGCTGGATTCGAACCAGCGACCTCCTGCTCCCAAAGCAGGCACACTAACCGGACTGTGCTATACCCCGAAATGGGTGTGGGTGTGGGTGTGGGTGTGGGTGTGGAAAAGCGGGTGCGAATATAGAAAAATTTTTTATTTATTGTAACTTCGGTATAAACCAAGGAGCATTTTGGATAATTGCTCATAACCAACATAAGCTTCCTGATAAAAATCTTCTTCTATTTGGTCTGAGGATTTTAAGAAATCCAAAATAGCAACCGATTCAAATACACTTCCTCTGGCTATGGTGAAAAAATGTTGTTTATCATTGTTTTTTATCCTTCCCACACCTTCAGAAAGATTTAACAATATACTCAGACTGGCTCGCTTCCATTGATCTATAATGAAGGGATCAATATGACTGCTCTGCCTGATATAATTAAATACTTTTATGTTTAATTCCTTGCAAACTTTATACAGGTCTAACCGCTCAAAGTCAAACATATTCTTTTGTCAAATTAAATTTTCGAGAATAATCTACATCATACTTTATCCAAACAAAAATGATGCCTTTAAAGAATTATTTCACACTCTCTCTCAACCTCTCTGACTCAAACTTGAATTTCACACTCTCTCTCAACCTCTCTGACTCAAACTTGAATTTCACACTCTCTCTCAACCTCTCTCCCACACTTACATTACACACCCACACCCACACTTCACACCCACACCCATTCGCGGAGAGAGGGGGATTCGAACCCCCGGTACCGTTAACCGGTACGGCAGTTTAGCAAACTGCTGGTTTAAGCCACTCACCCATCTCTCCAAAAAAGCATCGCAAAAGTACAAAAATGCATTTTAATCACCAAACCATTGCAAATAATTATAAAAAGTGTATAATATCGCCTAATATGAAGAAAGATTCAACAATGATGGATATTTCATGCTAAATATTATTGGTCATTCCAAAAATCTCCATTTATATCAAACCATTACTTTTTTTCATGCATCTTCTGAATTATATTCGCATCCCAGTAAACATATGGTTCCATATACAAACACAGAACCATTGAATCTAAAATCATAAAACAAAATATGATGAACGAAAAACTAAATTTTATCTTTTCAAGAAGAAGCATCCGGGCTTATCAGAATAAGCCTGTAGAAAAAGAAAAAATCGAAGATCTGATGAAGGCTGCCATGGCAGCTCCATCAGCAGTTGCCAAAGACCCCTGGCATTTTATTGTCATTGAAAATCATGAAACAAAAGAACAAATCAGTCAGGCATTGCCCAATGGAAAAATGCTGGCCTCCGCCCCCCTCGGTATCATAGTTTGTGGTGATCTGAATACAGCCCATAGCGGTCAGCTTAGCTTTCTTCTTCAGGATTGCTCCGCAGCCATACAAAATATTCTGCTGGCTGCCAATGCCTTAGGTCTGGGTGCTTGTTGGCTCGGCGTCCATCCCCGGGAAGAAAGAATCAATCACATCAGGAAATTCTTTCAGCTTCCTGATAACATGATCCCGGTTTGTGCCATTTCAATGGGTTATCCCGCGGAGGAAAAATCGCCCAGGACCAGGTACAATCAGGAAAAAGTGCATTTTGAATCATTCTTGGAAAATAAGCATTAAATCATCCATGCATAATTATTTTCATAAATATTACTATTTGACTGTTTTGAATTTACATCAATCATGTCTTCTTTAAAAAGATAATTTATAATATATTTGCCCGTTAATGCATTAAAACAATCATCATCATGCAAAAGCTCAAGCTTTGTTTTTTTATACTGGTGTCTTTTACTTTATTAAATGAAAATGTTGCTCAGATTAACCAGGAGCGTGCCCGCGATATCATTGAAGGGGTACAAAGGGGAGACTTAAGCAGGGAAGAAGCCGTTCAGGAAGCTGAAGAGGCGGGAGCCACCCAGGATCAGATTCAACAGGGTTTGCAGGAAGGTGAACAACGAAATGTGTTTGATCAGGATCAAACTACCGTGGAAGAAGCTCAGGATACGGAACAGGATCAGCAAACTGTTTCAGATACAACCATCCAGCAAGAGTCAACTGATGAAACATATGAAACACCCCAGAGAAAAGCCACGGAAAGCGTCCAAAAGGAGTATTTTGGTTATTCATTGTTTACAGGACCCATAGAAAGATATTTGCCCTCCCAGATGGGCCCTTCAAATCCGAATTACCAACTGGGGCCGGGTGATGAAATTATTATATCCTTATGGGGCCAGGTTGAAATAAGGTATTCGCTTACCATATCCAAAGAAGGGACCGTCTTTATCAACAAGTACGGACAAATGACTGTGACCAACCTGACATTGAGCCAGCTTGAGGAAAAACTGACAAAAAACCTTTCAAAAATTTATAAAAGCCTGAATCCCCCTTCCGGGAATCCGGCTACTTTTCTGGATGTTTCCCTGGGAGAGATGAAATCTTATACCATCTTTACCGTAGGATATGTCAAGAACCCGGGTTCACACCAGGTCAACTCCTACTCCACCCTGTTCACCGCCCTTTTCCAGGCCGGGGGTCCGACCGTTAAAGGCTCTCTCAGAGATATCCGCTTAATCAGAAACGATGAGATTGTGGTTCATCTTGATTTGTACGATTTCTTGCTGACCGGCAGAAAAAAAGATGATATACAGATTCAAAACAATGACATTATTTATGTACCACCCCGTATTTCTACCGTTGAGCTAAAGGGAGAGGTCAATGATTCCGCTTTTTTCGAACTGAAAAAAGAAGAAACCCTGGACGATTTGGTTCACTTTGCAGGTGGACTGAAACCCACCACAGACATAAAGCGGGTTCAGATTGAACGAATAAAACCTTTCGAAACCAGGGACCAGGAAGAACGTATTATCGAAGTCATTGACAGGAATCTGACGGTGAGAGAAGACGACAAAATTAATATCAGTCCAATTCCTATATATGACAGGGATGTGGTGACCATCTATCCATTAAAAGAACCCCTGATGGGTTATGTTAATGTTAACGGTTCAGTGAAAAGGCCCGGCCGTTATGCCCTGGAAGAAAACATGACCATCAACCAACTTATATCCAATGCACAGGGTCTTCTGCCTGATGCCTATGCTCAGAAAGCTGATTTAACCCGTACCTATCCCGATGGTAGAACGAAACATTTTTCTGTTAACCTCGATTCAGCCATTGCTGATACATTAACTCTTCAGGACTGGGACAGACTGAAAGTTTATTCCTACTGGGAACTGTTTAACAGGGAATACGTCAGCATTTCCGGACATGTGCTGAATTCGGGCCGATACATGCTGCACGACAGTCTGTTCGCTTCGGATCTGATTTTTAAGGCTGGAGGTATGAAAGACAGATTTTTTTGGAGTCAGACTTATCAAAGAAGGGCTGACCTGTACCGGTATAATGAAGATGGATTGACACGCAGGATAATCCCTGTCAGGCTTGATTCCATAGTAGCTGAGAATCCCGATTATGATATAAAACTGGAAAACAGGGATGAAATAAGAGTTTATCCTGCTAATGTTACCTTCTTTCCGGATGTAGTAACCATCTCCGGGAAAATTAAAAACCCCGGACAATACGATTTCAAAACCAATATGGGTATTCATGATATCATTCTGGAAGCAGGGGGATTCACCAGAAGTGCCTATAAATATGTAATCGATGTTTACCGAATCGATCCCATGATGGAAAAAGAAGATACCTTAACTCTGGCTTTTTCTGTGCCGATTTCTCCTGATATGCTGGAATCATTTACCTTGGAGGATGATTATCAGCTGTTGGGGCGAGATTACGTGGTGGTAAGACAGGATCCTGAATATGAAACACATCGTGTGGTAACCATCAACGGAGAAGTGGAATACCCCGGTGACTATCCGTTGCTACGCAAAAATGAAACCCTTCAGGAGTTGATTAATCGTGCCGGAGGATTTACCAATGAGGCTTTTCATGCCGGCATAGAATTTATCCGGGATGACTCCCTGCAAGTGGTAGGAGATTATGAAGAAGCCGTTGACAAAGGAAAAAGACTGGCCATGGTTTTACGCAGAGGGGACAGGATTTTAGTTCCCAAACATCCTGGTACAGTAAAGGTGGAAGGTGCTGTGAACAACCCGGGTCTGGTCCAGTACCGTAAAAAATGGAACCTCGATGATTATGTCGAAGCCGCCGGAGATTATACTTTCGATGCAGATGAAAAAAGAACCATCGTATATTACCCGGGCGGAAACGCCAAAAGAATTAACTGGGGAATAGCTCCCAAGATAAAAGAAGGATCCAGGATTGTGATTCCGGTTGAACCGGAACAAGAACCCATCGACTGGACCAACGTTTTGGCTGAATGGGCTTCGATAGCCTCCAGCCTGGCCACTGTCATCTTCATCATTAACAGAACCAACTAATAGTTAAACACTTACTTATTTTTTGAGTAGCATAATATAAAACAAGATCTTCATGGGCTAATATTCGAAGCATCAAAATAATCAAGAATCGATATCTGTAAGCAATGAATAAAGAAAAAAACAATAATAAAGAGAAAACGGAAAGTAAGAATCAGGTGGAGAAAAGAAATAATGAGCCCATCCGGAATGACGAAATCGATCTGTTGCAACTGGCCCTGAAATTATGGAGCTATCGAAAATACATAATCATTGCCACCGCATCGATCATTGTGATCGGAACCATTTATTCCCTTGTAGCCAAAAAAGTCTTTGAAGCTTCCACCACCCTTTACCAGGTGACCAGAGAAGACCAGGCTTCCTCCAGAATATCTGCCCTCGCCAGTCAATTTGGCATGGGGGCCAGTATGGGTTCATCCCCCGATTATAACCTTAAAGATCTGGCCTACAGCCGGAAAATATGTGAAAAAGTTATATTCAATCAATGGAATACGGAAAATTTTGACAATCCGGTTAATCTTATAGAATATTGGGAAATTGAGGGAGAAACGGAAGGAATGATTTTTAACAGTGCATACGAAAAATTAAAAAACGCCATCACATTCTCAGAAGATGAAGAAAGCGGATTGAAAACCTTGTCCGTCCATTCGGCAGAGCCGGAATTAGCGGCCAAAATGGCTAACTTCTTTGTGGATATTATCCAGGAATATATCAAAAATGAGCAAAAAACCAGTACAAAAGAAAACCTGAAATACCTCAATGAACGGGTGGATAGTGTCAAACAGGAACTCACTGCAGCTGAGGAAGAATTAAAGGAATTCAGGGAAAATAACCGCTTGGTGGGTGAATCCCCCGAATTGATGCTGGAACAGGGACGGTTGCAACGTCAGGTTACCATCAAACAGGAAGTTTACCTTACCCTTCAAAAAGAAAAAGAAATGGCTTTGATTGACCTTGTTAAGGAAACGCCGGTTATCAATGTGCTGGACGAGGCTGTGAAACCGGAACAAAGAATAAAACCCAAGCGAAAACTCATTGCGGTCATCAGTGCTTTTGTGGGTTTTTTCCTCAGTATTTTCGGGGTAATTGCCTGGGAAATTTATCTGTATCTGAAAAATTATTTCAAGGAAAACGCCGACACTGTTCAACTATAACTTGCCTGTCTTTTTTATGATAAAAGCAGCTAAAAATGCTTCCAATATATTTAAGGAAACGGCCATATGCCAGTCATTATAATGTAGTTAATTCAATATCTCTATTTTAAAGCCTGGTTTCTCTGTAGTTAAAAAAATGGCTTTTACAGGTCATTTTTATTGATTTCAGGATCTTGCTCCGCACGTATATTCTTTTCCTCCTCCGGCATATTTGTTTTTTCACCAGAAAATTCTTTGTTAACAATATGTTTGCCGGTTATTTCATTGTAGAGCATATTAATTTGCATGGCCAGCTTAGGTTTTTGTATGCTGTCCAGGTAAAAATATACCTTTTTGATATTCTCTTCATCCAGTGTTAAGTCCAAATCCATTTCTTCAATGGACTCATAAATCAAATTGCCCGCATCAAGTCCTTCTTCCAGTGTTTTCTCAACCAAAACACGGGTATAATTATGATGAGGGGAAAGCAGTATCTTCTCAATTTCACGCAACATAAGGTCTTTGCCGCGACTATTGGTATGCTCGAGTATGATAACTGTATGATTTTTATCCAGATAACGAACAATTCCGGTTTTAAATCCATTCCATAATCCATTATGAAATACCACCCAGTCGTCCTCGTCATTGCCCCTTATCCGGAAACCATACCCATAAGGTATATCCTTACCACTGTTGAGTTTGCCCCTGGAAAACGCTTCTTCAAGGGTTTCCGTTGAAACCAGGGTATCGGTGTTCAAGGCCCGGTCCCATTTAAATAAATCATTCACCGTGGAGTAAGCCCCTTTATCACCCACCGAACCGTCATGCTGGTTTTCCGGAATGGGAAAATAGCGCCTGTATTTTCTGTAGCCTTGCAGTTTATCTTTATAACGGTCTTCATCATAGACAGCACTGTAAACAAAAGAATGGTTCATTCCCAAGGGTTTAAAGATTCTGTTGTCAACAAAATCTCCAAATTTCATCCCTGAAGCCCTTTCAACAATAAGCGCCAATATCATATAACCGGTGTTGCTATATAAGAAACGACTTCCTGGTCTGAAATTTAAATAAGCCTTATGTTTTGCCATTAATTCAACAATCTCATCATTGTATGGATTGTCAGAATTTTTGGTATATTTTTCAACAAAATACATATAATTCGGCAAGCCGGAGGTATGATTCAACAAATGTCTGATGGTAATGCTATCATACAAATGAATCTTCTCATCTGATAATTCGGGCACATACTTCACCATTTTATCATCATATTCCAGACTATCCATTTCCTGAAGCATCATAACCGCCATGGCTGTGAATTGTTTGCTCACAGACGCCAGTTGATAGACAGCGTTGCTATGCAATGTATCTTTCTCTTTCATATCAGCATATCCGATGAAATCATTAAAAATAACCTGTCCTTCATAGCTTATCAACAAATTTCCGTTAAAGTGATACCGCTCATGATATCTTCTTAATAAGTCACTAAATTTGTTCACTTTTTTATCCACAAATATTTTTAAAATTTGCTGCTTATCTTTTTCGGATAATGTCTCTATCTCATCATTTTCCCTTTTACAAGAACCTGATACAAGCAAAATAATCCAAAAATACAATATCATTTTCTCCTTCATTGCGTACTTTTTTTGGTCTTAAATATAATAAACAGGTTATGAGATAATTATGTTTAATAACTCCATGGCTTTCTTAAATAAGCACGCAAATCTAAATCATTTTTTATAAATGTTAAGGAATCAAAATTTTCAACCCAATAATGCAATTGAAAGAAATCCGAATACGACAATTAAATGCGGAAAGAAGTCATTTACGATAATGCCATGAAGTTAAGGACTTCGTAAAAATGCTGAACTTTTCTAAATAATGACTATAAGAAAACCATATTTTATAAAAAGTGGTTTTAAGTAAACGTTAAATACAAGACATTCGAGCCTTATGTAACGGGAAATTATTGTACACAAATGACTGGTACTTTAGGTGAGCATTACTCAGTTCCTGACGCTATCTCACATACAGTATAAAAGTGTAAACAATTGTTATTAATCGTTTTAAATGCATCTTACATAAACTACAATAATGTAAACAATTGTTATTAAACATTATAATTGTAAAAATCCTGCTATAAAAGAAAATTTTAATTCAACTTGAAGAAATAGGTGATGGTTCCTTTTTGGTAGGCCGGAGCATCCGGTTTTCTGTCGAAACGGGCTTTAAGAGCAGCTTTTTTGGCTTCTCGCAATAAGTTGTCATCCAGGGTGGTGGACCCTTTTACGCCGGGAACTGCATTGGTCACATAGCCGTTTCTGTCAACTGTCACCTCTACCACTACTTTGCCTTCAATCTGGTAGGTGTAATCGGGTTTAGGCAAACTCTGTGGTATTCTTCCTGCAATGCTGTAGGAAATTCCCTGGGTATTGTTTGATCCTTCCCTGTTTTTCGTCTCTATGGATCCGGTAATTTCTCCCTGATTGCCTTCTCCAACTCCTTCTCCTTCGGATGATGAAGCATTATCCCTGGGATTTTTTCCTGCGCTGAATGCATCTTGAGCCAGGTTTTCTGCTTCCTGCTGCATTTTCTGCTCCTGCTCCCTTCTCCTTCGTTCTGCTTCTAACCTTCTCTGCCTTTCCAGCTCTTTTTGCCGCTCTATTTCTCTTTGCCTTTCCAGTTCTTTTTGCCTTTCCAGTTCTTCCAATCTTTCTGCTTCATTTCTCTCTTGATTTTGAGAAGATTCCATTTCAGGGGCTTCCTCAAAGTCCTGGGTCACATATTCTTCTTCCGATTCGACAGGTTCTGATTCCGATGCCACAGGGGGGGATGTTTCAGGCCTGGATTTTTCAGGCGGTATATTATTTGGTTGTTGAGACTGACGAAGGGCCGGCTCTTCCAAACCGCTTCCAGTGGACTGGTTTCCGAAATTAACCACTATTCCCTCTTCCTCCGGCAATGGCAATGGTGTCGTAAATCCCATGAAATATAAAACCAAAAACAGGGCAATATGAAATACCATGGCACCGGCAAGTCCTCTTCTATGTTTGGTGATAAATGACATAACCCATCATTTCGGCTGTGTGGCCAAAATCAATTTATAATTGTTACGCTTCGCAATATTCATAATATCCACCACCTTCTGTAATGGCACATTTCTGTCAGCATGCAAGGAAATGTAAGTTTCAGGTTCATTCCCAATTTTTTGTCTTAGCAACGGTTCAATCTGCGAAAAATCAACCTCCTGATCTCCAACCATATATTCAAAATCTTCCGTGATGGAGACGGAAATCAGCGGTTTAGCTGATGTCTGGTTGCTGCTTTTAGGTAACAACAATTTTAATGCCGTAGGATGAATTAAGGTAGAAGTAATCATAAAAAATATCAACAACAGAAATACAATATCGGTCATGGACGACATGCTAAACCCAACATTTATTTTACTTCTGGTTTCAATGGCCATATGCTGAATAATTTATATTAATTCTATTAAACAGGTTCATTCAAAATGTCCATGAACTCTGTTGAGGTGGCTTCAAGGTTAAAGACAACTTTCTCTACCCTGGCTACCAACACATTATAAGCAAAGTAAGCGATGATACCAACAATTAATCCGGAAGCCGTAGTAACCATTGCCGTGTAAATTCCTCCTGAAAGATTTGAGACATCTATGTTCGCTCCTGCCATCGACATTTCATAAAAAGCCTGTATCATCCCAATGACCGTACCAAAGAAGCCAATCATGGGGGCAGCTCCTGCAACGGTAGCCAGTGTTGGCAATCCCCGTTCCAGTTTATAAATTTCCAGTTTTCCTACATTTTCAATGGCTGCATTGATATCATTCAAAGGCCGGCCGATTCGCTGGATTCCCTTTTCCACCATTCTGGCTACGGGACTTTCTGTGGCCTGACAAAGGGACTGGGCTGCTTCTATCCGATCTTCATGAATATAATCTTTAATCCGGTTCATGAAGTCAATGTTGGTTTTTCCGGCTTTCGTAATGGCAAAATACCTTTCAAAGAAGATATAAACAGCAACAATAGAAAGGATTAAAATGGGAATCATTACCCATCCTCCTTTTATGGCTAAATCAAGGAAAGATTGTGTTTCTTCGGTAGCCATTTGCTCCGGCTGCATGCTTTCTATGGTGGACTGACCGGCAGCCTGTAAAAAAATGAAACAATTCATTCTTTTTATTTTAGATTATTAATGTTCGAATGCAACTTCCATATTTTATGAATAAATTCTTGTATGACATCATTTTATTCATCTGTTTATTTTTTATATTTTCAAAGGTCAGATGGAACCTCCTTTTTGATCATGCGCGTATGTGTTAAAAACTTAATCATGGAGGTTTCATCATGAATTTTCTTCCGCTTATTTGTTTGCTAAAATAAAAAAAACGAAACTTAAAAGTATTTATTATGAATGGAATTTATTAAATTCTTGATAAATCACAGATCCAACAAGCATTCTCATAATGTCTTCAATAATATTTTACCTCATTAAATATTATTTTAGCATATATATTGAGCAGCTGCCTTCTGCACTGGCATTATTGCTAAACTCAGATAAACTATTCCAGTTTCAGCCATATGGAATAACCACCACCCGGAGCCATCCAGGCATTTAAAACGCTATTTTTATCCACTGTCTGCTCATCAATAACGTAGGACTCCCTGTTATCCATATAATGAGAGTCTTTAGCATCTTTATATATTTTTGCTACGTATTTGGTATCCGGTTCCAGAAAATCAAGGGGTATATCAAGCTGACGCTCCTTCCTGTTGGTTAAACTTCCAATAAACCATTCATTACCAGCTTTTCGGGCGACCGTTATATATTCTCCTATTTCTCCGTTAATCACTTCAAAGCTTTCAAATTCAGCCGGTTGTTCTCTGATAAACTCGAATAAATCAGCCTTTTTGGCATAAGCATCCGGTGCATCGGGCAATACAGTCAAACCGCTGAATACTATTACTGTTTTGGCGTTTTCAGCAGCCACCGTGCCCGGGAGATCTTCAAAAACCTTCACCCTTTGATTCACTGCATCTTCCAGTTCATACCAACCATTGGTCATATCAAGGGGGCCGGCTACCATATTAACAAAAGCAGCAGTAACCGGTGTTTCGGGGTAATATGAACGCTTCGCATCTGCCTGGGCATGACAGTATTCTTTGGTGACTAAATTCGGATAAGTCCGCCTGTCACCGCTGGGTGGCACGGGACCATCATGAAAATTCACCATCAACTGATATTTGGCACATAATTCCACCACCTTCCTGGTATGAAGGACTTTTTCCTGTCCTTCGCCACTCATAAAACCATATTTGATTCCGGCAGCTCCCCATTCATGAAACCGGGAAAGGATTCTTTCCAAGCCGAATTTTTTAGCGCCTATATCATTTAAATACAATATGACGCCAACTCCTTTTTCTTTCGCGTATTTCATGAATTCCTCAATAAGGATACCTGATTTGGCTGAAGTGGGATCCGACTCATCGCTGAACTCAGCTCCATACCAGTCCGCATCAATCAAAAGATACTGAATGTTGTTTTTTGCTGCAAAATCTACAAACCGTTTATGAGAAACCGTATTTAAACCATATTCGAAACCGTCTTCTGCGGTATAGCCCCACACACGCCAATCCCAGAAAGATTTCCCCGGTTTTATCCAGGAGGGGTCTTCAATGGCACAGGGGGGATTCAGGTTTACAAGCAAACTGGATTCAAGCAGGTCTCCAGGTTCTCTGCCCATAATAATGGTCCTCCAGGAAGTCTTAAAATTGCTCTTGATGGAGGATTCATCCATATGAATTCCCACTTCATTGAGGCCTTCCCCTTTGGTGAAATAAATATAAGCATGATCATAAATGGCTGCTTCATGAAGGGTAATATATTTGTCAGAAGGCGTTTTTAAGGTCATGGGGGAATATATATGTTCCATGTCCAAGTCATCTAATTCAGATATTTTCATGGGACCCAAGTTATGCCTTTCACGATTGGCTGACCAAAGGGTATAATCACCGACAAAATTGAAAGTCGTCAAATCACCGGCAATGGTTTCATAAGGAAAATCATTTTTTTCCCGGGATAAATATCGAAATGCCACGCCATCATCATACACCCTTGTCTTTAAGGCTATCTTAGCATTTGAAGCGTTTTCAAAAACCACATTTAATACAAGGGTGAGTTCATTATAATGATTATTGATCTGCTCTTTTTTACCCCATACCGTTGTCCAGGTTGTATCCTTATAAACCTCATAAAAATCAATGACTTCATACTTTGCTTCTTTTTCGTTATCAAACAATAAACCCAGTTGGGAAGATTGGATCAGAGACTCTCCGTCCATCATTACATCATATTGCAAATGACCTTCTGCATTGTTAATGACCACCGAAACTTGTTTATCCGGTGAAGCAATTTCCCATTGGTTGTCCGGCTGACAGGAATAAAAGGCTATTAAAAGGATAACTGACTGTAAATAAATTAATTTTCTCATGGTTAAATTTTTTTAATTATGTATTATGAATTATATTATTATGTTTGTGTTTTATGCACTATATATTATTTTTAAATAAAACTTATTAACGATTATTTCCATTTTACCACCCTGACCAATCGCACAATAACATCATTTTCACCGGCGAGTTTAAGGCGGAAATCCATGTCCCCCGGAAATGAACCATCCGGAACAAATCCGGGCATATCAAAAACGGCTGTTTTCCATACATGTTTGTCATGGTTCTCCACCACAGGGGTTTTCATAAGTTTCCCTTCACTGCGATATTCCAATTGCCATGCAGATGACAATGAGTCAAGATAACTCACAAATATACGAACATCTTGCTTATCCTCAGAAAACCAGTTTTTGTCCACCTTAAAATACATGGCATCCTGGTTTTCTTTTATGTTGGTTTTACGGGCTTTGAATTCATAATCCCTCCAGGAAGCCCATTGATGCAGCTGACTGATATCTATTTTCACAGCAGGTTCGGTCACCCCATCCGGACCGATATCCCGTTGCCATACCCATCGTTCAAAATTTTTAACCGGTGTTTCCAGGATTGTATCCTTGTTTTCAATGCCGGCATACATTTTAGGGAATTTATCAGGATCATAGCCTTTATATCCTTCCCGCAGATTGCAAAAACCATCGACTGAGGTCTCCGGGGTTTTTCCCAGGGATAACTGCATATAGCGGGTTATTTCAGGCCATTTGAAACAAGCTTCTTTCTTTATCCAGACCCAGTTACGGCGCATTTGTAAAAGGCGAAGATTACTGGTAAACCACCGGTATTCTTCATATTCAGCCGGACCAAACGTTCTTCGGGGTCCCGGAAAGATGTAGGCCTCGTTTTCTGTAAACCATACCCTGCCTTCTTTGACCGGAAGATAACTATCATCAAAAATCAGGTAATACTGATCATTGATATAATTACCATAACCCCGGGTCATGTAACGGTTCCAGACTTCAACCTGTCCGTCACGCCCGCCGAAACCCAGCTCAACGGCATGTTTTAATACCTCTTGTTTTACTTCATAATATCTGCCTCGTAAACCAGGTACATCCGGTTCCCAGTTGCTTTTAACGACTTTGTGTTCTACCCCTTCAAATGCATCTGCCCACATATTCAGGAAATGGAACATATATTTTTTATAATTTTCCTTATTGAGCTGAAGTTCATCTTCTGCCCTGGCTTTTTCCTCTTCTTTGCTTCTAAAACCACCTTCACCCCAATGTGAATCATTGTACCTCATTTCTATAAAAGCCAGCTTCTGGTGATCTTTATATTTGGCCCCAAGCGTATCCAATAGTCGCTCCAGGGCATCGAGGAAAATAGAATTGGGCAGCCATGCAGCGATGGATCCATCCTCAAGATAGGCCACTTCCTTTTTTCCTTCCATCCATTCCGGTTTGTTGTCGATGCGATCAAAATCCTCCAGCCACCTGGGTATCTTGGGCATGCCCTCATAAGTACCTGTCCAGTGCAATTTTTTTTCTTTCTTCACCGATCTCCCATATGTTCTCGGCCAAATGGCAAAACCCAGTCCTGTTATTCCGGCTTCTTCAATTTCTTTAATGCGTTTGTCGATATGACTGAAATCGAAGACACCAGGCTGGGGATTCACATTGGCCCAGTCAAAAAATATATATTCTGCGAAATAATTATTAGCCATATCTTCCAGCGGATACATCTCCAACCACTTGTTTAACCATTTATAGTGTCCCCAGATCCAGCTGAAACCGGTATTTGGTGTCACTTCAACGTTTGATGGCAACTCCCAGTCAAATCCTTCCGTGATCCTGACCAAATCAGGTTTCCCCTTTTTACAGGAATGTAAACCAGCCATTATCATAAGGAATACAAGACCAGCAAGCAAACTGCAATGAATAAGAACTTTCTTTTTGGTTATCATTTTTGAATTATCCATGGTCATCATTTATAGATTAGGTGCCAAATATACAATATATACTTTTTTACACCAAACCTTCAGGATGTTTTTACCGGATATTTTATTATAATGCATTGACATTTTGTAATATCCTTTTTAAATGATGGAATGTTCATTAACGTACTTAATATAAAATAGTATTTCAAAGCCTTTACCTATAGATTTAGTTTTTCCCAGATTTTATCTTTTAAAGCAGAGATGCCATAATGGGTTACTGAAGATATAAATAAATAGGAGATGCCGGACAATTCTTTTTCCAGCTCCATCATTAATTCTTCATCAAGCAAATCTGCTTTTGAAACCACCAATAATCTCTCTTTATCCAGCAATTCAGGGTTATATTTTTTCATCTCATTAAGCAAAGTATGATATTCTTTCTCAATGTTATTGCTATCAGCAGCAATTATAAAAAGCAACATTGAATTCCGCTCGATATGTCTTAAAAACCGAATGCCCAGACCTTTTCCTTCATGCGCACCTTCAATGACTCCGGGAATATCTGCCATAATGAAAGAACGGTTCTGCCGGTATTCTACAATGCCAAGATTTGGTGTTAAGGTTGTAAATGGATAATTTGCAATTTCAGGTTTTGCAGCGGACAAGACCGAAAGTAGTGTTGACTTGCCGGCATTGGGAAATCCAACCAATCCAACATCTGCGAGGATTTTTAACTCAAAAATTACCTGGCGTTCCTCTCCTTCCACTCCTGGTTGCGCGCGACGGGGCGCCTGATTTGTTGATGATTTAAAATGAACGTTCCCCAACCCCCCTTCACCTCCTTTCATAAGAATTAATTCTTCTTGATGGTTTAAAACTTCTCCCAACACCTCATCCGAATCGGCGTCTTTGGAAATGGTACCCAATGGTACTTCAATAATTTTATCCTGTCCATCCTTGCCCTTTTTCTGTGCTCCGGTGCCAGGATGACCATTTTCGGCAAAAATGTGTTTCTGATATCTCAGGTGCAACAAAGTCCATAATTGATCATTGCCCCTTAAAATAATATGACCACCCCGGCCTCCGTCACCTCCATCGGGTCCTCCCTTAGGCACAAATTTCTCCCTTCTGAAATGCACAGATCCTGCCCCGCCCTTTCCGGACCGGCAATATATTCTTACATGATCAATGAAATTTGATTCCGGCATATGTAAAACTCAAATAAATAAACATTTTAAAATGATCACCCCTTCATTCACTATCTTGTACAACAAGGAATTGAACCGAGCCTGCGAGTTCGCCGGAGGCAAATAGCCATAAAGATTTCATACGATTTGAAACGCGAAAACTGGTTATAAAACTTATCATAAAATTAAAAATCAATAGTTTAACATAAAATTTATCACAGATGAACCCCTCATTAACGCCCGTTCACAAAA
>CAYFUP010000059.1:0-17040 GCA_964346235.1 uncultured Bacteroidales bacterium
TGGCCGTTCACAGTCTGAAAGACATGCCTACGGAGTTGCCGGAAAATCTTCAAATCGGAGCGGTGCTTGAAAGAGGGTTAAACCAGGATGCCCTGGTCAGCAAGTCAAATAAGAAACTTCATCAGCTAGATGCCGGCGATGTCATTGCCACTTCCAGTCTGCGTAGAAAAGCTTCCTTGCTTCACTATAACCCCGACTTTCAAATCATCGACATCCGCGGAAATGTCCACACCCGGATCAGAAAAATGAATGATGGCCATTGTGATGCCATTATTATGGCAGCAGCCGGACTGACGAGACTGGGTCTTGATGAATTGATTACGGAAATGATTTCCCCGGATATCATCATTCCTGCTGTCAGTCAGGGTGCCATCGCTGTGGAAACCCGGATAAATGATGAAAAAATGGATTTGGTGCTGACTCACATTAATCACAAGGAGACATACCGGGCAGTGATGGCTGAACGGACTTTTTTACAAGATATTGAGGGAGGATGCCAGGTCCCTGCCGGGTGCTTTACTGAGTTAGCGGCAGACCGTATTTCTCTGACAGGTTTTATTTCATCTGTGGATGGCAAAACGTATATTCGCAAGAAGGCGGAGGGAAGCATCGGCAATGCTGTCAATATTGGAAAAAACCTGGCAAAACAATTGCTGGAAAGTGGTGGACGTGAAATTTTAAAACAAATAAGATAATACGGGCAATGAATCGAGTTTTAATAGATCACTCAAAAGAACTATTAAAAGATAAAGTGTTTATTTCAACCAGGCCTTATGGCAAATCTGATATATTAATGAAACGGTTTGAACAAGCAGGGGCAAAGCTTTATGAACTCCCCATGATAGAGATAATGCACAGTGGATTGGAAGAGGATTTGGCTGGGATTTTCAGGGATTTATTCAGTTTTGACTGGATCATTTTTACCAGTGCCAATGCTGTGGAACATTTTATGTACGAATTGAAAAAGCGAAAATCAACACATGAGTTGTCAGGTGATATCGAAATCAAAATGGCAGTTATTGGCCAGAAAACAGCGGAGATGCTGAAAACTTATGGCTATTTCCCGGATTTTATGGCTCAGGAAGCCAATGGGGAAGCTTTCGCAGAAGATTTAAAACAATTGTTTCTCAATAATTACCCCACTGTTTTATGGCCTACCGGTAACCTGGCCTCGGATTACCTGCCCAAAAAATTGTCTGCTGTAGCTGATGTGGTCAGGATAAATTTATATGAAACCACGGTTCCGAAAAAGGTTGATCATACCCTCATGAAAATGATAGCGCGCGACCAATATGATCTTATCTTTTTTTATAGTCCCTCTGCGGTAAATAATTTTTATGAAATCTGCCAGGATAAAACCAAGATGAAATCCATTAAAGCTGCATGCATCGGAAAAGTAACAGAAGAAGCCTGTCTGGATAAAGAGATCTTTCCTGTGTTTATTCCGGAAAGGCCTGATTCGGAAAGCTTGTTTGAGGCAACCACCCAATATTTTCAAAGCATGCAAAACAATGCGGAATAAAAAAGAATTTTTATTTTCGCTCAGAACTCAATAAATTGAAGACGCTAGATTATTTTTAACAAAAAAAAGCAAGCCAATGAGTTTTCCAACGACCAGATTAAGACGACTTAGAAAAAATCCTGCCATCAGGGATTTGGTAAGAGAAACCCACATCACTGCCAATGATCTAATCATGCCCTTGTTTGTGAGACCGGGCTATGGAGTCAAAAATGAGATTCCTTCCATGCCTGGTAATTACCAATGGTCCGTGGATATGTTAACGGACAAATGCAAAGAATTATATGAAACGGGAGTGAAAGCAATTTTGTTATTCGGCATCCCTGAAAATAAGGACGAAACCGGAGATGTTGCTTGTCAGGATAACGGAATCGTCCAGCAGGCAGTTCGGTCGCTCAAGACACATGTCCCTGAAATATATGTGATCGCCGATATATGTAACTGCGAATATACTTCACATGGTCACTGCGGTACGATTGTGGAGGGGGATGTGGACAATGATAAAACCCTGGATACTTTGGCCCGGCAATCCGTTTCCCTGGCCAGGGCAGGGGCGGACATGGTTGCCCCCAGCGATATGATGGACGGCAGGGTAGGCTTTATCCGTAAAGCATTGGATGAGCATGATTTTAATCAAATCCCCGTCATGTCTTATTCTACCAAATATGCATCGGCATTTTACGGACCTTTTCGCGATGCCGCTGAAAGTGCTCCGCAATTTGGCGACCGGAAAACCTATCAGATGGACCCGGCCAACAGGCTGGAGGCTTTCAGGGAAACCGAACAGGATATCCTGGAGGGCGCTGACATTATCATGGTCAAGCCTGCATTGGCTTATCTGGATATCATCCGGGACATGAAAAATACTTATGACCTACCCCTGGCCGCTTATAACGTGAGCGGAGAGTTTTCCATGGTGAAAGCGGCAGCTGAAAAGGGCTGGATAGATGAAAAAAAGCTGGTCAGCGAAATGCTTACTTCCATCAAAAGGGCCGGTGCTGACATCATCATCTCGTATTTTACCCAGGATATTATCAAAGACTTACCATAATGATACTCAGATTGATCAGAAAGTTTCTGAAAAATAGCCTGACGTTTTAATAATAAAATAGTATATGAACTTAAATAAAAGTAAAAAAGCCTTTCAGCAAGCTGTCAAAAGCATTCCCGGCGGTGTCAACTCCCCGGCCAGGGCATATAAGAACGTAAAAGAGGAACCCATATTTTTCGAAAAAGCCAGAGGTTCAAGAATGTGGGACATTGATGGCAATGAATTTATTGATTATGTGGGTTCATGGGGTCCGATGGTATTGGGACATGCCCATGAAGGTGTGCTGGAAAACCTGGAAAGAATCATGAAACACGGCACAAGCTTTGGAACCCCTACGGAAATAGAAACCGGCATGGCCGAGCTTATCAAAAACATGGTTCCTTCTGTGGACTTGGTTAGGATGGTGAATTCCGGTACGGAAGCAACCATGAGTGCCCTCCGGCTGGCCAGGGGTTATACCGGCCGGAACTTTGTGATCAAGTTTGAAGGATGCTACCACGGACACGGGGACAGTTTTCTGATAAAAGCCGGATCGGGAGCACTCACACACGGTAATCCGGATTCGCCTGGTGTTACACCGGGGACTGCCGGCGATACCCTTATGGCATCATACAATGATCTCGAGTCTGTGAAAGCCTTATTTCAATCCAGAGAAAATGAGATAGCAGCGGTCATCCTGGAACCGGTCACAGGCAATATGGGTGTCATTGCTCCTAAAACTGAATTTTTGCAGGGGCTCAGGGATTTATGCCATCAGCATGACGCTGTCCTGATTTTTGATGAGGTAATGACCGGCTTCCGGCTATCCAGGGGCGGTGCACAGGAATTATATGGCATAAGGCCTGATTTAACGGCATTTGGAAAGATAATCGGAGGAGGCTTGCCGGTCGGAGCCTACGGAGGTAAAAAGGAAATCATGGAAATGCTTGCGCCGGACGGACCGGTTTACCAGGCTGGTACCTTGTCTGGCAATCCGCTGGCCATGCAGGCAGGATATACCACCCTGAGAATTTTGAATGAAAATGACAGCATTTACGATCAACTGGCGGAAAAAACCGGTAAGCTTGCCGAAGGCATTCGAAACAACCTCAAGACTGCCGGCGTAGAAGCCATGGTCAACCAGGTGGGTTCCATGTTCACCTTGTTTTTTACGGAAAATACCACTGTGGAATCTTTTGGCGATGTCATGAGTTGCAATACAGATCTATTTGCCAGGTATTTCAGTGAATCCCTGCAAAGGGGAATATATTATCCCCCTTCTCAGTTTGAGGCAAATTTTGTTTCCCTGGCGCATTCGGATAAGGACATTGAATTCACCATCGAAAAAAACCGGGAAGCTTTGAAAGGGATTAACAAAGAATAAATATTTAATAATAAAGAAATTCCAAAAAATGAACCAACCGCTGCTTTTAAGAACCCTTTCGGGAGAAAAAACGGAAAGGCCTCCAATCTGGTATATGCGACAAGCAGGTAGGGTGCTGCCTTCTTACCTGGCCCTGAAAGAAAAGCATTCCTTCTGGCAAATGATGAAGAATCCTGAACTGGGTGCCCAAGTGACTTTGCTTCCGGTGCATGAGTTAGGAGTGGATGCGGCCATTCTGTTTACTGATATCCTTGTTATCCCCTATGCCATGGGTATGGGACTGGATTTTACCAATTCAGGACCGGTATTTGAAAAAGCCTTGTCCCAACGAGATAATCCCCTGAATTCCATAAATCCTGATCCGGATAAGCTAACTTACATTTATGATGTAATTGACAAGGTTGTAGAACAAAAACCTGAAGATATTCCCCTGATTGGCTTTTGCGGCGGTCCGCTTACTGTGCTTTGTTACATGCTGGAGGGATTAAGCAAAAACAAAGAATTCCCTGAGGCGATGAAATTTATTTACCAGCATCCGGAAACAACCGGCAAACTGGTTTCAATCATTGAGGAATTATCCCTGGAATATATGGAAAAACAGGTGGCTCATGGAATCAAAGTGTTTCAGCTATTTGAAACCCACGGCGGACTGGTGCCTTTTGAGCTATACAAATCTTTGTTTCTACCCATGATGAAGCAGATAGCCGGAAAGGCCCGGGAATTAGAGGTGCCTTTCATATTTTTTCCGAAGGACATCGGAACGGGCATCAGGGAAATCACTCCGGAGCATTGTGATTATTTGAGCATCGACTGGCAGACATCCGTTTATACGGCCAGGGAACTGGTGCACCCGGATATCGGACTTCAGGGTAACCTTGATCCGCGAGCACTCCTAGGCAACAAACATCAAATTGAAAATACCCTGCGATCCTATCTCAAATTTGGCAGGGAAAACCAAAACTGGATTTTCAACCTTGGTCATGGTTTCAAACCGGGCATTCCTTATGAGAACATTCAGTTTATGACACAATGGTTGAAAAATGCCGATTGGGGAAGGGGATAATCATAGCCGGATGAATGGAAGCTATCCCATTTCCGGGTCGATTGCAATACCTTTGAAAGGCTAATTCACGGATTGATTTGGAACCTTTTTAAGCTGAATGGTCGGAATGTTTGCAATCAGCGTCTGATCAAGGCCTTTAATTTCCAGGAGAACCTTGTGTTTTCCCCTGAATTCCACCAGCGTTCCAATAAGTCCCTTTAGTTTCCCGTATTCCACCACGACTTCTTCCCCTTTTTCAAAATGCTCATTGGTAAGATCAATATGAATATCATTGTTAATCAGTAATTTAAGACTGTTTATCTGTTTTTCCGGGATGGGAACCGGTTTCCCCAGAAACGTCACAAAATTAACGATGCCATATGATTTCAGTACCTCATAATATTCTTCATGATTAATGCGAACGAAAATATAAGAACGAATGACCGGCTCTTTCACCCACTTTTTACGGTCACTCCATTGCTTCAGCACTTTTTGCAAAGGAAGATAAACTTCTATGTGATTGTTTCGCAACTCTGTTTCTGCTTTTTTTTCCATCCGGGACTTTGTGTAAAGGGCATACCATTTCTTTTCCTTCGGTATCATCATGCTTTTCTCAGTTTTTATAATCGCCGTTTACAAAAATTATACCTGTATGCAAACCTACATAAATTATTTCATGTAAATATACACAATAGCATGAAAAAATTTATGGATGGTTCCCTCTGACCATTATGGATTTATCTTTTTTCAGCGGAAATATACACAAGACTGTTAAGAAATTAAGCCGGCTGAACTTTTGAACATTGGATTTTGAGAGGATTGGATGGTAGAAGAGAGGAAAAACCAGTTCAGCCGGCTTATTACAATGGTAAAAATAACCTGGAAAATGATTGAATTGTCATGAAAAGATCACACCATTCATGAAGCCTGATGCATTTTTATCGGAATATCAAGCAGGTTTCCATAGTCAATGCCGTCTTCCCTGACTTCTTCGTCATCTGCTTCATAAAACCATTGAATTTGTATTTCATGACCTTGCTTGCTGTATTTCTCGAACAACCTGAATAAGTTTAATATCCATTTTGAACTGCTTGAGTTATAGTAGGTAAGAAAGATTTTGACAACCGTTAAGGGAGGGGGTGAATTGAAATATTCTTCCAGTTTGCTCATGATTGGACGGTAGAATTCACCGGTGTCTTCATGAATTGAGTTCCCACGCAGTTCAAATATTCCTTCTTTCGGAATTAACCTGACACTTGGCGTCTTTTTTGTCGGTTCAATGATTAAGTTGTTCATCTTTCAAGGTTTAATTTATTTGAAAATCTTTTTCTACAATGAGCTGCGATTATATTCTACGTGAAGACAATAATTGAGTTGCTTTTTTTATAAAAAATTTGGGGTGTTGTAAGGAATATTACCTATTTTCGACAAAAATCTTTGGGTTCACCCTTGTAGAATTATTCATTAAATTTTAAACCATGAATTATTCCATATCATTATTATACGGTTCCGTCAGATCTGACAGACAAGGCATAAAAGCTGCAAAATACATATACAACAAACTTGTTGAAAGAAAACATAAAGTTTATTTCATCGATGTAAAGGAATATGATCTCCCCATGCTGGATTATATGTATAAGGAATATCCTGCAGGAAAAGCTCCCGGTGACATGGAGGAAATTGCTGAAATGCTCAGAAAGTCAGATGGATTCATGGTTGTGACGGGGGAATATAATCATAGCATTCCGCCTGCCTTAAAGAATCTGCTGGATCATTACCAGAAAGAATACCTGTTCAAGCCAAGCGCCATTGCTTCATACTCTGCAGGTTCATTCGGAGGGGTGAGATCAGCAACACATCTGCGGGTCATTCTGGGGGAGCTTGGAACTCCTGCTATATCATCCATTCAGCCGTTTCCGAAGGTTCAGGATAGCTTTGATGAGGATTCAAAACCGTTGAACGAAAGAATTGAGCCTTCCACCCACCGGTTTCTGGAAGAATTTGAATGGTACCTTGAAGCCTTTAAAAATCAGCGGGATTTGGGCAAGGAACCTTTTTAATAATCAGAAAACCATAAAAAACAGGAAACCCTAACATTGGGAATTCATGGCGCCATGCCGGTAAATAATGCTCCTGAATTGGAGCATTCATTATGGATATAAAAAATCTTCTCTCCATATTTCTTTTTGTGAAATTTTATATCTTGCTAAAAATCGTATTTTTGCAATTCTTAAATGGCAATATTAATAATAAGTGCTGAGAATAAATTATTTTTAAATTAATAACAAAAGGATAAACAATTTTATGGAAGTGAACCGGGAAATAAATCGTTCAAGAATTAAAACTGTTCTCAAATCAACCGAACTCAATAAAGAAGTACTTATAAAAGGCTGGGTAAGAACCAAAAGAGGCAGCAAAAGTGTGGCATTCATTGCCGTGAATGATGGATCAATCATTCATAACATCCAGGTGGTTGCCGATTTTGAAACATTTGATGAAGAACTGCTGAAAAATATAACCACCGGGTCATGCATTGCTGTCAAGGGCAAGTTGGTTGAATCCATGGGGAAAGGACAGACTGTTGAAATCCAAGCCAATGATATAAAGCTATACGGGACAGCAAGTTCAGAAACATATCCTTTACAGAAAAAAGGCCATACCCTTGAATTTTTGAGGGAAATAGCACATTTAAGACCAAGAACAAACACCTTCGGGGCCGTTTTGAGGATACGGCATGCCTTAGCCTTTGCCATTCATAAATATTTCAATGATCATGGATTCTATTATATGCATACCCCCATTATTACCGGGTCTGACTGTGAAGGGGCCGGGGAAATGTTCAGGGTGACCACCCTCGACCCGGTGAATCCTCCATTGAATGAGCATGGTGAAGTCAACTATGAAGAAGATTTTTTTGGCCGGGAAACCAACCTGACCGTCTCCGGCCAGCTTGAAGGAGAACTCGGGGCATTGGCGCTGGGCGAGATTTATACGTTCGGACCCACCTTCCGGGCTGAGAATTCCAATACTCCGCGCCATCTGGCTGAATTCTGGATGATAGAACCTGAAATGGCTTTCTGGGATATTCATGATGATATGGATTTGGCGGAAGATTTTCTGCAGTATCTCGTGAAATATGCCCTGGGTAATTGCGCGGATGATCTGGAATTCCTGAATAAAATGTATGACAAAGAGCTGATAAACCGTTTAAAATTTGTCACGGAAAATGAATTCCAGCGGCTGACCTACACAGAGGCGATAGACATCTTAAAAGCTTCAGGGAAAAAATTTGAATTTCCCGTAGAATGGGGATCGGATTTACAGGCGGAACATGAACGGTATCTTGTTGAACAACATTTTAATAAACCGGTGATTCTAATTGATTATCCGAAAGATATCAAAGCTTTTTATATGAAGCAAAACGATGATGATAAAACAGTTCGTGCCATGGATGTGTTATTCCCTAAGATAGGGGAAATAATTGGCGGTTCTCAGCGTGAAGAAGAATATGATAAGCTGGTTAAAAGAATCAGAGAACTTGATTTACCTGAACAGGATATGTGGTGGTACCTGGAAACCAGAAAATTTGGTACAGCGCCGCACAGCGGATTTGGATTAGGTTTTGAACGACTGGTCGTGTTCATCACCGGCATGGCCAATATCAGGGATGTCATACCATTCCCCAGAACCCCGAAAAGTGCGGAATTTTAATGAGGAGCTAATTAGTGTCAGTCTATAAAGACGGGAAAGAATCTTAATGAAGTTAAAGATCATATCAAATATTTATCATTTATCAGGCATAATAAGTATATTGTGAAGCCTTTTTGCAACATGAGAAAATGAATAAGAATCGGAGGTAAATCATGCTTAAGCAGGAGCTTCAGCAAAAATTATTACAGCGCTTGTCGCCCCAGCAGATTCAAATGATTAAATTGCTGGAGATTCCTACGGCGCAACTCGAACAGCGCATAAAAAAAGAGCTGGAAGAGAATCCCGTGCTGGAAGAAGGAACCGAAGAGGATTATGACGAGTATCAGTCAGCCGAGGACGAATTCGATCAGGGACAAAATGACGAGTCATCCAAAGAAGATGAATTTTCGATGGAGGATTATTATGAAGAAGATGAATACATTCCAGCCTATAAATTAAATGCGCAAAACTATTCAAAGGATGACAAGAAAACGGAGATGCCTTATTCTGCCGGTTCATCTTTTCATGATTACCTGGAAAATCAGCTGGGTTTAAGGGACTTGTCAGAAAGAGAATATAACCTGGGTTTGTACTTACTGGGAAACATTGATGAGGACGGATATGTGCGTCGCGACATAAGCGCTATTGTGGATGATCTGGCTTTTTCTCAAAATGCGGAAACCTCCGAAGAGGAACTGGAAAAGATATTAAAGGTAATACAGGACTTTGAGCCGGTTGGAGTTGGCGCCAGAAACCTCCAGGAGTGCCTTTTGCTTCAAATTGAAAATAAAGATACCGCGCATGACTCCATAAGGAATGCAAGGGATATTTTAAAACATCATTTCAACGAATTTACCAAAAAACATTATGACAAAATAAAGGAAAGGCTTAAGCTTTCAGAAGATGAAATGAAGGAAGCCATCGAGGAAATTCTGCATTTGAATCCCAAACCCGGTTCTTCCTATGGCGATGAGCAAAGCAAAAATATCGAGCAAATCATACCGGATTTTATTCTTGAAAGTAAAGATGGTGAATTGCAAATCAGTCTGAATGCCAAAAATGTTCCTGACTTAAAGCTTAACCAGACTTACATGGATATGATCCAGGGCATTGAAAAACAAAAACAAAAGCCCGATAAAAAGCAAAAAGAAACATTCAGTTTTGTTAAACAAAAGCTGGATTCTGCAAAATGGTTTATTGATGCGGTGAAGCAAAGACAGAATACCTTAATGGTGACCATGCAGGCCATTGTCAATTACCAATATGAATATTTCCAGGAAGGGGATGAGACCAAGCTGAAGCCCATGATACTGAAGGACATTGCTGAAGCGACAGGTCTTGATATTTCTACCATTTCCAGGGTGGTGAACAGCAAATATGTACAGACCAATTTTGGAATCTTCCCTTTGAAATATTTCTTCTCAGAAGGAATTATGAAAGAAGGCGGGGAAGAGGTCTCCACCCGCGAAATAAAAAGCATCATGTCCGAGTTAATTAATAAGGAAGATAAACACAAGCCTTTAACGGATGAAAAACTGACCGATATTCTAAAGGAAAAAGGATATCAGATTGCCAGGAGGACTGTGGCGAAGTACCGGGAACAACTGGGACATCCGGTGGCCAGACTGCGTAAGGAGCTATAGGATGAGCCTGCAGTCATCGCTGAAAGCAAAGATATAGAAAGCGCCTGTGAATATGATTAACCTGGTTAAATCCATTGAGTATGAAAACCACTGCAAATATTTTTTCAATCATCCTTCATCCTTCATTGATGCCGTCTATCGGACTGTTGATTGTGTTTAACACAGGAACCTATATTTCATACCTTCCGTTTGAAGTGAAGAGGCTGATATTCTATGTCATTTTAATTACAACAGCACTGCTCCCGCTGATTACGGTACCGGTGCTTAAATTTCAGAATGTCATCAAAGATCTGTCCCTGAATAACCGCAAAGAAAGAATCATTCCCATGATTTTTACCCTTATCTTTTATAGCTTTGCTTTTATCCTTTTGATGCGGTTTTCGGTTGTTCCGGGATTTATCCGGTTATGTATCCTGGCCTCAGGCATTTCTATTCTGATTGCATTGTTTGTTTCATTGAGCTGGAAAATAAGCATTCATATGCTGGGAATCGGCGGTTTAACAGGGATTGTATTTGGACTCGTCAAATTAAATCCACCCAATATCCATATTTATATTATCACGGCAATATTAGGATCCGGACTGCTGGGTTTTTCCAGGTTATTCCTGAATGCCCATAAACCCATGCAGGTATATTCCGGTTACCTTTTAGGTTTTATTACCGTTTTCGCAACATTATATTTTTTTGCATAAGCATTATTCTTTTTATGGCAACTTTTTTGTTTGATGAAATCATTTTTGGCCCTGTCAGGAGCCGGAGACTGGGCAGTTCTTTGGGAATTAACCTGCTGCCGGTAAGCCGGAAATTATGTAACTTTGATTGTATTTATTGCGAATGCGGCATAACACCTCATTCAGGAGCTTATGACAAAGTGCCATCGAAAGAAGAGGTTCTCCGGGATCTGGAAAACAAATTGACATCCTTTGAAAAGGCGGGCACAAAAATTGATGCCCTGACATTTGCCGGAAACGGGGAACCTACCCTGCATCCGGACTTTCCAGGGATTTTAGATGAAACGGTGAGGATCAGAAATGAAAAAATGCCTCATGTTGAAATCGTGGTGCTTTCCAATGCAACCCGGTTAAACATACCGGAAATTTCGGAAAGCCTAAAGCGTGCTGATAAACCCATTCTGAAGCTGGATTCTGCATTCGAAGATACCATGAACAAGATCAATTGTCCCCGGGCAGGCTTTTCGATAAAGGAAGTCATGAAAAACCTGGAAAAGTTGAAGGGAAAATTCATCCTTCAGACTTTATTTTTAAGGGGGGAGTATAAAGGGGAATACATAGACAATGCCTCAGCGGTTGAAGTTCAGGCCTGGTTGAAGGCCGTTGAACATTTGCAACCACGTGAGGTCATGATTTATACCATCGCACGGGATACCCCATTGGATACCCTGGAAAAAATTCCGGAAGAAGAATTACAGAAGATTGCTATGCAAGTAGAGAAAATGGGCATATCCACTCAGGTTTCAGCCTGAGTGTGCCCCTTATTACATGGAAATGATGTTGCCAGTTTTCAGTACGGCATAGATTCTCCGCGGAGTAGCGGGTTTATACATATACCCGGGATTCCTGTCTGTGCCGTGGTCAAAATCATTTTAATGGGCATTGAACATGTTTTTTATCCCGGAATAGCGTTGAAGGGTAGCGTCGTTTAATATATTATCCGCTTCCCTGATATGTAACATATTTGTCTTATTGTTAATTCATTAATTTTGTATGCTAAAGCAAAATGTACTTTAACTCATAGGTATGACAATAGAATCCGATGCAAAACTGTTCAGTGAGTTTCCCCCCGTTTCAACCCGGCAATGGGAAGAAAAGATTGAAGCTGATTTAAAAGGGGCTGATTATGATAAAAACTTGGTTTGGAAGACATTAGAGGGATTGAGGGTAAAACCTTATCATCGTTCTGAAGATTTAAAAAACCTTGCTTTTATTGATGTCAGACCGGGTGAATTTCCATATGTCAGGGGAGGGAAGTTAACGAACGAATGGTATATCCGTCAGAATATCCATGTAAATGATTTTTCTGAAGCCAATAAAAAGGCGATGTTTTTAATTACCAGAGGTATTAATTCGCTGGGCTTTTGTCTCGAACATATATTCTCTCAAGGGATTGCTGAAAAAAACATGGCACAGCTTCTGGAGGAAATTAACCTTCCTGATGTTGAACTGAATCTGATGGCAGAAGCCAACAGCAAATCAGTGCTTGAGGCATTCATGAATTACCTTGATTCCCATACCACGGACAAAGATAAACACAATGTTAGCGGCTCATTGGATTATGATCCCATTGGTTTTTTGGCGGCTTATGGGCATTTTTACCAGACTGATAAAACTGCTGCATTTCGGGAAGCGGCAGAATTAATCAATATTTCCTGGGGATGGCCTAAATTCAGGGTATTGCATGTGAATGGTTCATTATTCAATCATGCCGGGGCAACCATCATACAGGAAGTGGCCTTCACACTCTCCATGGCATCAGAATACCTTTCGGCCCTGGACGATATGGGGGTTGATATTAACATGGCAGCCAAAAAGCTAACCTTTTCTTTGTCCACCGGCTCGAATTATTTTATGGAAATAGCCAAGCTGCGGGCATTTCGTTTACTTTGGTCTGTGATGGGAGAAGCTTATGGTATAGAGAAAGAAAACCTTGTTCCCTATATACATTGCGAAACCGCTCACTTTAATAAAAGCATCTATGATCCGAATGTTAACATGCTGCGGACGACTACAGAAGCCATTTCAGCCGTGATTGGCGGAGCGGACTCCCTGACTGTTCATCCATATAACGACGCTTTCGAAACTCCTGATGAGTTCTCCGAACGGATAGCCCGGAACCAACAAATAATCTTAAAGCAGGAGGCTTACCTTGATAAGGTCGTTGATCCGGCCGCCGGTTCTTATTATGTGGAAAACCTGACCCATTCAATTAGCGGGCAGGCCTGGGATCTTTTTAAAGATACGGAGAAAAAGGGGGGCTTTATCAAGTCCTTCAAGGAAAGAATAATCCAGGACCAAATCCATGAAAAGCGGAATGAGCGAAAAAAATTACTTGGCCAAAGAAAGGATATCCTGGTAGGGGTCAATAAGTACCCTAATTTTAAGGAATCCATGGAATTTGAAATTCCAGCAAGCGGAGACCTGGTTGCGGGCTGTAGCGATGATTTTTTTGGGCGCGATAACAGGAAAGAAGCTGAAGAAATCCAAACAACCGTTCAGCAAAGAAGGCGTAAAAAAGGGGAATCACATACCAGGCATCGTATTGCGGAGCCGCTGACCATGTATCGTGCTGCGGAACCTTTTGAAATCATAAGGAATAAAGCCGACCTTTATGCCAAATACAATGGCCGCCCCCTGGTTTTCATGCTTACCTATGGAAACCTTTCCATGCGCATTGCCCGGTCACAGTTTTCATCTAACTTTTTTGCTGCAGGAGGTTTTGAGGTGGTTGACAACAATGGTTTTGACAGCGTTGAGGAAGGGATTAAAGCAGCCAAATACAAAAAGGCTGATATCGTGGTACTGTGCAGTTCGGATGATGCTTACCCCGAAATAGCACCGGCAGCGAAAAAATTGCTTCAGGATGATGCTTTGCTTGTGATTGCAGGTTATCCGAAAGAAAGCATAGAAAGGCTAATGGAGCAAGGCATTGAACATTTTATACACATCCGTTCCAACATGGTGGAAGAATTAAAAAAATTTCAGACATTGCTGAATATAACCTGATCAATGACCAGCTTATGCCGTAAAATGAAATAAATAAACAAAAATATAGCCATCGCAAATAAAAATAAGCAAATCATATTATGAGGCCAGATTTCAATAAGATAGATTTGAATCAACGTGCATTCAGGTCAGATGCAAAAAGGCATGCGGAATTAGGAAGCAATGTGGAAAACAACCGGGATACGCCGGAGAAAATTTCATTAAAACCGGTATATGACAGAAAGGATATTGAACACCTGGAACATCTTGAGTATGCAGCGGGTTTAACACCTTACCTTCGGGGGCCTTATGCCACGATGTATGCCATGCGGCCCTGGACCATCAGGCAGTATGCCGGTTATTCCACTGCCGAGGAGTCGAATGCTTTTTACCGAAGAAACCTGGCAGCCGGACAAAAAGGATTGTCCATTGCTTTTGATTTGGCCACGCACAGGGGGTATGACAGTGATCACCCGAGGGTTGAAGGGGATGTTGGAAAAGCTGGGGTAGCAGTTGATTCAATATTAGATATGAAGGTGTTATTTGACGGGATTCCCCTGGATAAGATGTCGGTTTCCATGACCATGAACGGTGCTGTATTGCCGGTCATGGCTTTTTATATTGTATCAGCCATGGAGCAGGGCGTCAAACCGGAACAACTAACCGGCACCATCCAAAATGATATTCTGAAAGAGTTTATGGTGCGGAATACCTACATCTATCCACCGGATTTTTCCATGCGCATTATTTCAGATATTTTTAAATACACTTCCAGGCATATGCCGAAGTTTAACTGTATCTCCGTTTCGGGTTACCATATGCAGGAAGCCGGGGCAACGGCCGACCTGGAACTTGCTTACACGCTGGCAGACGGACTGGAGTACATCAGAACCGGTGTAAATTCCGGATTGGACATAGATTCCTTTGCCCCGAGAATTTCTTTTTTCTGGGGGATAGGCATGAATCATTTCATGGAGATTGCCAAGATGCGGGCCGCCAGGATGCTTTGGGCAAAACTGGTTAAGCCCTTTAATCCGAAGAACCCAAAATCACTGATGCTGCGCACCCATTCCCAGACTTCCGGATGGAGCCTCACTGAACAGGATCCCTTCAACAATGTGACGCGTACCTGTGTGGAAGCCCTGGCTGCAGTATTGGGACACACCCAGTCGCTGCACACCAATGCCCTGGACGAAGCCATTGCATTGCCATCTGACTATTCTGCAAGGATAGCCAGAAATACACAAATATACCTGCAGGAAGAAACCAAAATATGCAAGCAGGTTGATCCCTGGGCCGGATCTTATTATTTGGAATCCTTAACCAATGAGTTGGTGCATAAAGCCTGGGGCCACATCAGGGAAATAGAGGATCTTGGAGGCATGTCGAAAGCCATCCAAAGTGGAATTCCCAAGATGCGGATTGAGGAAGCGTCAGCACGAAAGCAGGCAAGGATTGATTCAGGCAGGGACATCATCGTGGGAAACAACAAATACCGGCTGGAAAAAGAAGAGCCGATTGAAACCCTGGAAGTGGACAATGCAGCGGTGAGAAAAACACAGCTTAAAAGATTGAAAAACCTCAGGGAAAACCGTGATGAAGAGGAAGCGAAGAAAGCGCTTGATGCGATAACCCATTGTGCAAAAACCGGGGATGGAAATTTATTGGAATTATCGGTAGAAGCAGCCAAAAAAAGGGCCACCCTTGGAGAAATTTCGGAGGCCTGCGAGAACGTAGCCGGTCGCTATAAAGCTGTTACCCGTTCCATTAACGGTGTGTACTCCTCGGAAAGCACAAATGATGATGATTTTGAAGAAGCCAAAGGACTGGCGCAAAAATATGCCGCCCTGGAAGGCCGTCAACCAAGGATTATGATAGCCAAGATGGGACAGGATGGGCATGATCGGGGTGCTAAAGTCGTGTCAACAGGTTATGCTGATATTGGTTTCGATGTGGATATTGGTCCCTTGTTTCAAACACCGGAAGAGGCAGCCAGGCAGGCGACTGAAAATGATGTGCATGTGCTGGGGGTATCCTCTCTGGCAGGAGGCCATAAAACTTTGGTGCCAAAGGTCATTGATGAATTAAAGAAAGTAGGCAGGGATGATATCCTGGTCATTGTGGGTGGAGTGATACCTGGTAAAGATTATGATTTTCTTTATGATAAAGGGGTAGTGGCCATCTTTGGGCCAGGCAGCTCCGTTTCTATCGCGGGCAAAAAAATCCTGGAAATTTTATTGGAATTACATCATGAGCATAATACATAATGATGATGCGTTGATTTTCGGTTTGGGAGTGGATATTGCCCTGATGCAATAGCGAAACAAGATTAGGCAGCGCTTATCCTATTATTTTATAATTCCCGGCCGGGATGATAACTTCAGCAGCTTTTTATTTTATATGGTATTCATCCCGGCCGGGAGATTGACAAAATAATCCTCTAAGAATTCCTGAATTCATTTATAAATGCCATCATCACTGAATGATAAGCTTTTCAATAAACTGTGTGTTTTCCGAGTCTATTCTCAATATATACATGCCGTTCAGTTGATTCCGCAGGTCAATCATTAACCGATTGTTTTCAGCAATTTTACCGGTGTATATAAGTCCCCCGTTAATATGGTAAATACGTATCATCGCTTCTCCTTCCAGTCCGGAGAACTCCAGGTTGAACAATCCATCTGACGGATTTGGAAAAACACTGTAATCCTGTCTGGTATTTAATTTCCGGAGTGCGATGCTGGTGCTTGTATCTCTGAGCGGACTGTAAAAGGGCTGATGGAAGCCCTGGGTTAGCACATAGGATTCACGCTCAAAAGTATGTATGGCCATTTCGCCCAGCGAATAATCCATTTTGTAATTTTCTGACTGATAACTACCGCCAAAGGGGGTAATCAAAGACTGGGAAAAACCGGTCAGGCTTGCTGAGATGCAGATAATTGTTGCTATAATTAGATCTTTCATCTGTGATAAATGTTATGTTAAACTCTTGTATTTCAATTATATAAATTAA
>CAYFUP010000060.1:0-16952 GCA_964346235.1 uncultured Bacteroidales bacterium
AACTCCCCCAGGTCCGGAAGGAAGCAAGGGTAGGCGGTTGAGCGGTGCGATATGATTGACTTGCCTTTTTATTTTTTATGAAGTACAAAACCAGCAGCTTTATTCACAGATATATAGAGAAATCGTTGAAGCATTATTTGAATTTATAAAGCTTGTCCACAATCCCGTATTTTATTGATTCATCAAAATCCATCCAGTAATCCCTGTCAAAATCCTTTAAAATTTGATCGACAGACTGTCCGCAGTTTTCTGCCAGTATCTTTGCAGATGTATCCCTGGTCTTAGCCATTTGTCGTGCATGTATCTCTATATCACTGGCGGAACCCTGTATGTAGCCAATGCTGGGCTGATGGATCATCACTTCTCCGTAAGGAAATATATACCGCTCCCCTTTTTCTCCTGCCGATAACAATATGGACCCCATGGATGCGGACAATCCCATGCAAACCGTCGATACCGGAGAGGAAATCAGGTTCATGGTATCCAAAATGGAAAAACCTGAGGTGACCATGCCTCCCGGACTGTTGATGAAGAAGGTGATTTTTTCACCGGGCTTTTCCAGTTCCAGGTAAACCAATTTGCTGACAATGTCCCTGGCAGTTTTATCATCAACCTGTCCCCACAGAAATACCTGTCTTTTTTCAAGGAACCTATTGTCAATGATATAATTGATGTTCTTTTTGTCGTTCGAATTTTTGTCTGAGTTCATCTGTGATAGATATTATGTTAAACAATTCTTATCAATTAAATATTTTCATTATAATGAACCCTTCCTTTTCAAATACGGGCGGAGCCCTTATAATTTCGTCATTTTCTTACTGTAACCGCTACTTGATGACGGATTCAAATAAAAAAAACCATTCAAATGTAAGCAAAAAATTACCATAAAAAAAGGAGGGCTCACCCGCCCTCCCTTCAGAATGATTATTTGCCTAAAAGAAAATTGTCCTTGCTTTTAAAAATTTTATCAAACAAGTCCTGTTTACTCCCTGCAAAATATGTGCCTTTATTTGCTGAAGAAGTAATATAATAATTGTTTACGGTATCCTGACTGCTGGCAGGGAATGCTTTTATTTCGATGGGGGCAGGAAGATTGACCCCATTAATGGTCAGTTGATGGGTAGGAGAATTTACCGCTGACTCATCTTTCGATACAAATGATGAACTGGTCAGGTTGGATAAATTGCTCAGATAACTGGCCGTATTAGATGAATCAGCTGCCAGTCCATCCACCATCCAGTTGTTTTCCTGGTTATTCAGGGTGAATGAGGAATCTGAGGGATAGGTAAACTCCAGCTTGGTCCAGTCGGACTGGTTGGATGCTATGACCGTTTTATCGCGGTATGCCGAAGGATCAGGATTAAAATTCATCCTAAGAAACCCTTCTACTGCAAAAACCCTTTCTTCGCCGTCCACCCTCACATAACTCGTCATTTCACCCCGTCTGCCCTGATAGGGGTTCTGACCCTGGCCCTGGGGTTGTTTATAAGAAAACTTGCCAATGTGCAAATCAGCCAGTTCTTTACCTTCTTCCTTCAAAGAGACGAGTAATGCGGCAGAGTCCTTAACTTCATATTCTTCCCACTGATCTTCCATGGTGGCCACGATGCTTATGGGCTCCATGCCGTTCAACTGGTTTAGCAACTCCTCAATCCTTGTAGCATCACCATTGTATTCTTTCTCACCTGTCCAGACTTTCCACCGGTCGTTTTCAGCTTTCTTCAGGGTTAACTGTTCTCCCTGATTCTTAAAATCGGTAATAATAATTTCCGTTACGTTATCTTCTTCAAAACTTAACACCTGATCCCTGAAGCTCCGATCGCCTTTCTTTGAGTTTGAATATTCGATAATAACGACCATGGCAAGGAGCAATACAAAAACGATTAACAGGGTCCTGATATTTAATCTTTTAAACATAGCCTTCCTCCATTCTTTTGGTTCGTAATCTTTGATTAAGTTGAAAACGTATAATTCCGTATATAACTATCAGAATTATGGGAAGCAAAAAATTGAAATACTTCAGGAATACTTTTTTGCTGTCTTTCACCTGCTCAAGCGGTCTGGAAGTAATGCCCTTGGTGCGCAGCTCTATCAAGCCGGTTTCATCCGATAACCAGTCAATGGCATTGACCATCAGGCTTACATTATCCTGCTGCAACTGTTGCTGCCGTCTTCCTTCCCCGCCCACAGGAAAGTCGCCGTCTGAAACCAATACCAAATTGGAATGCTGATTTCCGGCAATGGGACCGGATAATATACCGGCTACGGGCAGGTTACTGAGTGGAAAGTCCCTTTGTCCCCATTCTTTCTGAACATTAAAATAGGTGGGAACAGGCGAAGTTCCCGACTGCTCAGAAGTTTTGGCGATGGGGGTAAATGTTAAGTTGGTATCGCCATTAAAGGTAATGGTACTGGCAAATTGTAAAATGACTGCTTCCAGTCCGTCGGTGATGGGATGCTCGGCAAAATTTGAAATGACAGGCAAATAAGGAAAGCTCACATTGGTATTAAAAGTAAAGGGCCCCTGGCGCTGCTGCACCGAAACACTGCCACAGTTGGCATCAATCACAAAGTTTTCTTCCACGGTGATTCCTTTTTCCTTCAACCAGGTTTCCAGTCCGGTAGTCACCGCCGTACCCATGGCTCGCTGAAAATCACCATCTACCCGGTTACAGGCAACAAATATGTCTTTTCCGGCGGCCAAATAATTATCCAGTGCATCCAGGTGAGAGACCGGAAAAGAATCAGCCGGGGCGATGATCGCTAATGCCTGGTATTCTGACAAATTGCCGGGATTCTGATTCATATTCACTTCTTCTACATTATAAAGCACGGATAGATCCTTTACTGCCTGCTGTAAAGTACTCAGTGAAGGTTCTCCGTGCCCACGCACTATCCCAATCTTCGGTTTGTTTTCCACAGTCAGTTTCTTGATGTTTGAAGAAAGCTCATATTCCATGGCCGAACCTGGCTGTACAAATGGAATGACTTCTTTTTCTTCTCCCATTCTGATTACCGCTCCGAGAAATGCTTTTTGCTGCTTCACTTCATCTTTCTCCGTCACATTGATCAGTACCGGCCTTACCCCGTTTTTCATGGCTTCCTGCTCATTCTCATCATTTTCAGTGGGGTTAATAAATTCATATACCACCATTCCCCGGGAACGGTTGGCATATTCGATCAGCATGTCTTTGAAATCCCTTCTTGTTCTTGCAATATCCGGAGGAAGGTTTTCAGAAAAATAAGCCGTGATGGTCACCGGATTTTCCAGTGATTCAAGAATGTCCTTGGTCGCCTCACTGAGGGTGTAACGCTTATCGGCGGTAAAATCCAGACGCACAAAATACCGGTTTGAAAGTACGTTGACCAGGATTACCATGCCGATAATCAACAGGATTGAATATATTACCGATTTTTTTGTCTTCATAAGTTATTCTTATTTTAATTCTTCTGAAATGTATTCTTATCGTTTCTTTTGTTTTTATTCTCTTTGATTCTTTCTGATTTTTCAGATTCAGCATTCCGGGTAAGGATGTCTCATCAGTCAACCAGGTTTCTTTTCGTCAATACCGCTTCCGTCGAAAACAAACCAATGATCATGATGGACAAGAAATAGATAATATCTTTAGAATCAATCACACCCCTGGAAATGGACTCGAAATGAGTTCTTAAATCGAGGTAATCAAAGATTCTGCCGGGTAAACCCGTTAGTCCCTGCGATAATGCTCCGAAAATAATATGAAAAAATATTCCAATAAACAGGGCAAGCAGAAATGATACTATCTGATTATTGGAGATGCTGGAGGCAAATAAGCCTATGCTGATATAGGAAGCGCTCATCAAAAGCAATCCAAGGTATCCGGTCCAGACTGCTCCATGATCAACGGGACCCAGGCTCCAAACCGTGAAATAATACGGCAGGGTCAGCACCAGGGCTATGACTATTAACAAGAGCGTAGAGAGAAATTTACCGGTAACCAGCTGCCAGTCGGTGATGGGCTTGGTAAACATCAGTTCTATGGTACCTGTTTTCTTTTCCTCAGCGATGAGTCCCATGGTGAGTGCCGGGATAAAGAAAAACAGCGTCCAGTATGCAATCTGGAAAAAAACCTGAAGATTCGCCTGCTTAATCATAAAGATATTAGAACTTGAAAGCCAGGTAAAAAACCCGCTGAATCCTATAAATAAAACTATCATGATGTAAGCCATCAATGAATCAAAAAAGGATCGCAAATCCCTGCGTGTGATTATCCAAACTTTATTCATAATGTATTCTCGTTTTGTTGGTTTAGTTTCTTTTTAAAAATTTCTTTCATTGACAAATCACCAGAACTAATTTTTGGTCAGATCCCGGAATATATCTTCAAGCTTGGTTTCAATCGGAGTTAACTCGGTAAAATACCATCCATTATTCACACAAGCATCAAAAACAGCCTTTTTTGAACTCACGTCCTCTTTGCTTTGTATCTCATAAACATTCTTTTCTGCATCGATAAAGTCTACTGAGGAGACGGTCTCAAGCATTTGAAGGGTTTTAAAGATTTCATTCTTATCGCCTCCCTCAATGCCGGTCCTTAATATTTCTTTGCCAGAGGCTTTCTTTCTCAGGCTGTCTGAAGTTCCGTCAGCCACAATCTTCCCGTTATTGATGATCAATATGCGATCACAGGTGGCTTCTACTTCCGCCAGTATGTGGGAACTGAGAATGACCGTTTTTTCCTGCCCCAGCTTTTTGATCAGTTCCCGGATTTCAATGATCTGATTGGGATCCAGTCCAACCGTCGGCTCATCAAGAATCAGCACTTCCGGATCATGAATCAATGCCTGCGCCAGTCCGACGCGCTGCTGGTATCCTTTTGACAATTCACCAATTTTCTTGTGTTTTTGTCCTTCCAGTCCGCAACTTTTTATCATTTCCAAAATTCGTTCCCTGATCTTCTCTTTTGGTATCCCCTGCAACTCGGCCACAAATTTCAGATAATCGATGACAGGAATATCATTATAAAAGGGGTTGCTTTCAGGCAGATAACCTATGTGCTGTTTGACCTTTTCCGTGTCATCATGAATGGAATATCCACCTACCCTGATATCTCCCTCATTCGGGGCCATAAAACAGGTTATCACCTTCATCGTGGTGGTTTTTCCCGCACCGTTAGGTCCGAGAAAACCAAGGATTTCGCCTGGTTTTACCTTAAATGAAATATTGTCAACGGCCATCTGGGGACCATACCTTTTGGTTAAATTTTCAACTACAATATCCATAGCCAGTTATTTATTTTTATGTTTTTTTGAGTGGCTCAAAAATCGATATATCCGTCGAAATTTTGAAAAATTGAATGTTAAAAAAAGTTAAAAAGAAGCAAATATTTCACCCCGGAAATTGAAAATAAATGGTAATCCCCGTCAAAAAGATAATAAAAGTATGAATTTATCAGTCATGGAAAATACAAATCAAAAGTTTTCCCTTTCATAAAACTAGTACATGGCAATATAAGAAAACTACCATCGTAATGTAAAGTTAATAGTGACAATAAACGCTATCTTCAGAATAAATCCAATGTCATTGAAAAAATACTTATTCAAAAAAGAAATGAAGCCAGATTGCATGACCTCAGAAAACACGTCAAGGAATTATATTATTATTTTGATTTCATCGCTGACCAGTTTACCCTGAAAAAGTATGAAGACATCGAGGTGGAAAAATTAAAAGACATGAGCGAACATTTGGGTGACTGGCACGACCGCTTTGTCATGCCAACCTGTTTGGATCAATTTATCAGGAAAAAACACAAGAAGATTTTATTAAGTCAGCCCGATTACAAATTTTTAAATGAGCTGATGAAAAGCGATGGAGAGAGAATGATCAATAAAGTGGAAGATGATCTGTTTATTGAAATTACTACCATCAAGAAAATTTCCTAGTATCCATCCATAAATCCGGGAAAGAATCTTAATGAACGAGTGTCTGTTCAGAAAGTGCCAATTGCGGGGCTTGCGAAGCCGCCAAAAACGGAGTTTACTAATCGTAAATGAGTATTTTAGCGGCAAGCATAAAAAAGCAAGTGGTACTTTACGGACAGACACTAATTATTCATGGGCAGGTAAAAATACTCCCCTAATCCCACTGTAAAAATATAACTCCCATATAAAGCATGTTCTATAAATGTCACCAGCAACGAATTGGATTTAATGTAGGTATAGGCAAAAAGAATGCTTCCCAGGAAAGTAAAGCTTAAAGCAATCCAGTTGGTGAAAATAATATGGGAATAAGAGAACAATATGGCATTAAACAGGATAAATAAATGCTGGTTGGTTATCATAAAGCGGAAGCGGTGAAAGAAATAGCTCCTGAAAATGAGTTCCTGTGGAAAGGCTGACCAGATGGGGTATCCAATTAGTATGTAGAGCCATACCAAAGGCCTTTCCCGTGGTATATTAAAAAGTGAATCCGTCTTAAATATCGCTACTAAAATGGTGATGATAACGGCAAATATTGAAAACCTGATGAATATGGGCTTCCAGTTTTTAAAGCCATTCAAGGAAAATATCCTGTTGCTGAATGATTTGTTTGTCAGTAAAACCACCAGGTAAATGATAAAAACGCTGAGCAGCGGAATGGATTTATGAAACGGGATAAGTGACAATTTATAAATCAGGGGAAGTCCAATAAATATAAGGAGCAACTCAAGGATGGCAAGCATATATTTAACAGTGTGGCTCATCATTGTCATTATATATAAGTAGGTCCAGGGAATGCCCCATCTTTTCCTTTTTGGTTTTTAGATAGAATTTATTGTATTCATTGGGTGCTATTTCAAGGGGAAGGGTTTCAACTATTTTAAGTCCGTATCCCAGGAGACCTTTAAGCTTGACCGGGTTATTGGTGATGAGCCTGATGTTTCCAAGTCCCAGTTCCTTCAATATATTCGCTCCTACACCATAATCTCTTTCATCAGCCCTGAATCCAAGTTCCAGGTTCGCCTGCACGGTGTCTTTGCCTTCTTCCTGAAGCTTATAGGCTTTAATTTTATTGAACAAACCGATGCCTCTGCCTTCCTGGTTAAGATAAACCAAAACCCCTTTGCCTTCTTTTTCTATCATTTCCATGGCTTTGTGCAATTGTGTGCCGCAATCGCATTTGAGCGAGCCAAAAATATCCCCTGTCATACATGAGGAATGCACCCTTACCATGACCGGCTCTTCCCTGGTCCATTTATTTTTTATCAGGGCGATGTGGTCCAGCCCATTAGACTTTTGTTTGAAGGGTATCAGATCAAAATCCCCATACTTGGTTGGTAAATGAACTTTTACTCCCTTGGCCACCAGGCTTTCAGTCTGCAGCTTATAGGCAATAAGGTCTTCAATGGTAATGATTTTAAGATCAAACTTTTTGGCTATTTCAATAAGCTCCGGAAGCCTCGCCATCGAACCGTCTTCATTCATAACCTCCACCAATGCGGCACCCGGCTTCAATCCGGCAAGCATCGAGAGATCCACGGCTGCCTCAGTATGACCTGCACGCCGTATAACCCCTTTATTTTTTGAACGCAATGGAAATATATGTCCCGGTCTGGCCAAATCATCAGGCCCGGTGGTTTCATCCACGAGGGCATGGATGGTTTTGGAACGATCATGGGCAGAAATTCCGGTAGTACATCCATGTCCCAGTAGATCAACAGATACAGTGAAAGCGGTTTTCAGGTTGGCCGTATTTTTATTTACCATCAGTGGAAGTTCCAGCTCATCGCACCTTTCTTCTGTGAGGGCCGTGCATATAAGTCCTCGACCGTTTTTGGCCATGAAATTTACTTTTTCCGGGGTAATAAGTTCTGCGGATGTGATGAAATCCCCTTCATTTTCTCTGCTTCTGTCGTCAACTGCAATGATAATTTTTCCACTTCTGATGTCCTCTATGGCTTCTTCTATTGTATTTAACTGATTACTGATGTCGTCTTGTTGGTTGCCAGACATTGGTTTTTACTCCTCTGATATATTTAATTAGGCCAATTAACAAGGCCAGATTCATACTATAGAAATGCGTAATAAACCGCAAAATTATGATATGTATTTCAATTTTTCTCAATATTAAATCAATAAAAGGCAATAAAAGTAATATAACCTGCGCCAGGAAAGAAAAAAAATAAAAGTAATGACGTTGAATAATCAAAGCATTTGAAAAAAGGGCAAGCAATAAAAAAACCGGTCCAAACCACCTTAATACCTTATGCGACAAAAAGCTAAAGGATATACTCTTGAACTTCCATAATATATGCCTGAAGTGACTCAGATTCTGAAAGTTCCCTGTGGATATTCTAATTTTTCGTCTTATTTCTTCCTTCAGATTGTTAGACACCTTTTCATACACCCGGGCATTTAGATTATTAATGGCTTTCCGGTCTTTTTCAAATACCTTCATGTTGATAAAAAAATCATCCACGAGGTAGTTCTCCGGAATGGGTTCAAATAGTTTTTTTCTGACTGCAAAACAGCCGCCAAAGGGGCCCATCATGCAACCGAAACTAAAGCTTTCATGATATTTTACCCTGACTTCCCTGGCGATATAAGTTTTTTCCTGAAATGAAATGCCCGCTGCCTGGTGTTCCTTATTAATCATAAACGTATCCACCAATCCGACCGACTCATCTTTAAACGGCTTAATTAATTGTGACAGGGTTTCTGGTTCAAACATGACATTGGCATCGGTGATAACCAGCACCTCCCCTTCAGCCTTCCCGGCCAGGTAGTTAATGATGTTTGGCTTTCCCTGCCTGGTATCGAACCGTTTAAAAAAAAGGTGATTGCTTTGCTGATATCCCTTTACAATGTCATCTGTTTTATCGTTGGAAGCATCTGATCCGATGTAAATCTTTATTTTTTCCCCAGGATATTTTGTGTTGATAATGCTCTTTATTTTCTCATCTATCACAGCTTCTTCATTATATGCGGCCATTACTACGGCAATATAAGGTAATTCGGCTGTTGATTCGTAAGGGACAGGCTTATATTTGAAAAAAAATGATAAAAGCTTGATGATTAGCGGATAAAAAAGATAGGTATGCAAAATGCATAAAACGGATACCCAGAAAAGAATAACAAAGATCATTATAGATGTTGTTTGTAGAAGTCCAACAGGTTTTTTGAGATGGCAAAGTTATCAAATTTTTCATTAACATAATGATAAGCATTTTCTGCAATTTCATCAAACAAGGTTTTATTTCCGACCAGCTCATCGAGGCTTTTGGAATAATCGGCTTTATTGTCGGCGATGATAATATTTTTCCGGTTTTCGATTGTTATGCCTTCGGCTCCTATGGATGTGGTGATGATCGCTTTTTTGTATGCCATTCCTTCTATGATCTTTACCCGCATCCCGCTGCCTGCAAACAATGGGATGACCATGATGGCTTTGTTTTTTATAAAATCCCGGGCACTTTCTACTTCTCCCAAATAACGGACATTATATTTTGACAATTTGTGGCTGAACCAGGTCGGGGCATTTCTTCCTGCGATATAGAACTGTAAAGCCGGGTATTTTTGTTTTATTTCACTCCACACCTGCTCAATAAACCAAATTAATCCGTTCTGATTCGGAATCCAGTCCAGCGCTCCAATATAAAATACAGAAGGGTATTCCGGTTCCTCTGAGTTAAGCTTTATATCATTCATATCTATTCCGGCCGGTGTAACATGGTAAGGTTTATTGGCTCCCAGCATTCTCAGTTGATCATGGTCTCTCTGCGAAATGGGGACAATAACATCAAACTTATTCAATAACCGTTCTTCAAGCCTTTTAATTCTTTTCGATAATAAGTTCAGATACCACCTTTTTAATGGATTGAAGGTTGACTCGGCATTTCTTTCCCAAATCTCATGTTCAACATTATGCGCCCTGTATGAAATGATGCCCTTGCTGTTTTGTTTTATATCATCAAGATAGAGGCCCATATAGATGCCTTCAATCTGAATGACATCAAAGTGATTGTCTCTTAACAACTGAACCAGGGCATCTCTGAACACGCCGGAATGAAACCGTTCTCCATTATATGGCAACCTGGAAAACATCAGATTGCTAAGGGCATGGAATGGATTTATATCGGTATTTATTTTTATGGCTTTAAACTCAATGAGTGCTTTCAGGTGTTCCGGAATTTCATCACTATCATAATAATGTTTGGAAGTATTGGCAGCCAGCACGGTAACCTGGTTTCCCTGAAAAGCAAAGCCTTTGGCAAGGTTAAGTGTGGCGATGGCCCCACCATCCCTGGGAGGAAAAGGCAATTTATTGGTAATTAGCAGAATATTCATTAAATCTTAAGCACCCGAATTTTTATTGAAAATTTTTAATTTTTTAAAGAAATTGGTATAACTCTCTAACCTTAAGATAGCAGAGTCTTTGGTTGCCTTATAGGTAAGGAAAATCCCCATGGGCAGGACAATGGCAGTGGAAAGCCACATGCCGGAAAAGGTTTCCCACACATTTTCCCTGGCAAATTTTTCTCCGGTAATGGAGACTATATAATACAGCAAGAAAAAAAGCACAGAGACCACCACCGGCATTCCAAGTCCGCCTTTGCGTATGATAGCGCCCAGTGGCGCACCGATAAAAAACAATATTAAACAGGCAAAGGATAATGTGAGCTTTTTATGCCATTCTATGTCATGTTTGGCAATGATCCTTCTTCTGCTCTTGATTTCATCATAGGCCGAATTGATATAGCTGTTTGCGTTTCTGGCATAAACCATGGCCTGTTCCACCGTTCTCATTTTGTTAGCCTGACTCAAACTGTCATACAGACTGTCGATATCGATGGTTTTGTGGATACCGGCATAATAAAAAATGGAATCCGGCTTCTCTTTTGGCTTTCCCCGTTCGCCCCTGAAATAGCTGGATGATATCAGACTCTTGTGAAAATTGCCTTTTCTTCGCTCAAAGGTATTTATAAGGGAGTCTTTATCATCCATCAGCTGGGATAAATTTTTCATCTGATAATGATTCTTGAAAAGGTTCTCATCCGTCCGTTCCAGTCCGAACCCCGTCAATTCAATAAAAAACGTTTGTTTATCAAACAAATCCCGCCTGAAGGGATAGCTATCATCCCTGTCTTTTTTCTCCGGGACAATGTCTGTATAGGAATAGCCATTATAAAGGGTAACCATCAGGTAATCCTCATTGGCAGTCATTTTCATATATCCGGAGTCTGCCACGATGACTTTCTTGTTGCCTTTGTTGCCGGAATGATCATATATCATGATATCTTTCAGCAAGTTGGTTCTTCGGTCCTTATGCGATATTTTGATGCTGTAATTCTCAATGCCGTTATAAAAAATACCCTCTTTTATCTGAAGTTCAGGTCGCTGTCTTTTCACATCCCACAACAATGCCCGCATTTTCAGGTTGGAATAGGGAAGCACATTGTTGGTGAACAGAAAGGCAATCATACTGATGATAATGGAGACAATGAACATGGGATACATAATCCTTCTCAATGAGATGCCTGATGCTTTGAGTGCAGTGAGTTCATAATGTTCCCCCATATTGCCGAATGTCATCAGGGAAGCCATTAAGACGGATAGTGGGAGCGCGAGCGGCACCAAACCCGCAGACGCATACGTCATCAGCTCGGCAATGATATACCACTCCAGTCCTTTTCCCACGAGGTCATCAATGTATTTCCAAAGAAACTGCATCAGCAGCAGGAATACCACGACCACAAAAATGAGAAGGAAAGGTCCAATGAATGATTTTAATATGAATTTATGAAGCGTTTTCACTTATCGCCGCCTAATAATAGAATTTCCTTATCAACTGTTTAACGGTTACAAAACTAATATATTTTATAAACCAATGACACGTTTTAATTCAGCGATTTGAGAATCCCACAGATCAATGGCATCATCTTTTTCGTCCTGTTCAATAAAATCTGTTATGACCAATGCCACATCACCAGTCAGATCGTCAACATTTATCCGAAATTCAAAATAGGTTTTGTCGTTATCCTCCTCATTGTCCAGCCACTTAAATTTAATGTATTTATTTTCTTTTCTGGCCACCATTTCTGCTTTTTGCTCGGCGCCTTCCCACAAAAAGGTAAATACATTCCCTTTCAGATTTACATCATCTGCAAACCATTCGGACAGGCCGGCCGGCGTGCTAAGCCTGGGAAACAAGACCTTAGGCGAGGAATTTATTGTATATTCCAATTCAAACTTTTCTATCATGGGAGTAGAAATTTAAAATAATCTTTCTTGCAATTTATTAAAAAAAACGAAAATAAAAAATTAACCCTCATCATAAATCCATTAATTGGTAAACCATCTGTTTGCGGGCAATTGAAATGTCTCTGTCCCTCAAATATATTTATTCCATTAATTTAAAAAGCAAATGATTTGTATATCCATTAAACTGATTATTTTTGCCAGTTCCCTGTTGAATTTGAAATAAAACCTAATTCTATGGAGGCATTACTGGCATTTCTTCCTATACTGGCTACGGTGGTATTGATGGGGGTGTTTAACTGGGCAGCCAAAAAAGCATTGCCCACAGCATTGCTCATAACCGCCATGATCTCCTTTTTTGTATGGAAAATAAATGTTCATGAAATATTTGCATATTCCATATTTGGCGTATTCAAAGCCCTGGATATCTTGATTATTATCTTTGGCGCCCTGCTCATCCTCAATACCCTAAAACAGTCAGGAGCCATGGCATCCATCAATCATGGCTTCAGGGGAATCAGTGATGACCGGCGTATTCAGGCCATCATCATCGGGTTTATGTTTGGCGCTTTTATTGAAGGAGCTGCCGGTTTTGGCACTCCTGCGGCATTGGCTGGGCCTTTGCTGGTGGGACTCGGTTTTCCCCCTTTGGCCGCTGCCATGATTGCGTTGATTTTTAATACGGTTCCGGTCACATACGGAGCAGTCGGAACCCCCATTGTCGGAGCCATGAGCACCCTCTCCGGAGTCCTCCCGGAAAGAGGCATAGATGCTGTCCTCTTCGAGCAAACCCTGACCAAGTGGATATCCATTCCCAACGGCATCGTCGGAGTCTTGATACCTTTAATGGGCATCATGATTATGGTTAAAGTCTTCGGTAAGGAGAAATCTCTGAGACCCGGACTAAAAGCCGCTCCCTTTGCGCTGTTTGCCGGACTGGCATTTTCCGTGCCATATATTCTGATTTCCACGGTTTTCGGACCTGAACTGCCTTCTCTTATCGGTGCATTTGTTGGATTGGGAATTGTTGTGCTGGCAGCCAAGAAGAAGTTATTAACACCGAAGGAGGTGTGGGACTTTCCTCCTCCCGGAGAGTGGTCAGGGGATTGGTATTCAAGACTTGAGAAGGCAGAAGAAAAGCCCGGAAAGGGGTATATGCCCCTGCTGAAAGCCTGGTTGCCCTATATCCTCATAGCCGTCATTCTTGTAGCTACCCGGATTCCTGCTTTGGGCATCAAATCACTGCTGCTAAACCAGGAAATCAATATCAATAACCTGCTTGGAATCGACCGGCTGGATTATGCCCTCAAATGGGCCTATCTGCCTGGTACCATTCCCTTCATCCTGGTGGCTTTTATTACCAATGCAGCCCATGGCATGTCGAGAAAAGCCATCAGCAGATCTTGGCTGATGACATTCAGACAGATTTCGGGTGCTGCTGTTGCCTTAATCTCAGGAGTAGCCATGGTACAGCTGATGTTAAACTCTGAAGTGAACAATGCGGGACTGGAAAGCATGCTGACCGAAATGGCAAGGGGTGTGGCGGATCTTTCGGGACAGGCATTTGTTGCTATTTCTCCGGTCATTGGCATCCTGGGCACCTTTATCTCCGGCTCGGCGACTGTGTCCAACATATTGTTCGCTTCACTGCAGTTTGAAACAGCCAGCTTTCTCAACTTCCCGCCTTTGCTGATAACTGCTGCACAAGGAATAGGCGCAGCCATCGGCAATATGATTTGTGTGAACAACATTGTGGCAGTCTGCGCAACAGTTGGTTGCATTGGGACAGAAGGAAAAATTATCAGGGTAAATGCCATTCCCGCTTTAATCTATGCCATCTTAATAGCCCTTATCATAAGCTTTTTGGTATTTTCGGGTTTTAATCCCTTTCCTTAATACCGGTGTTAAGGGCTTGAAACGAAATAAAATTTAAATAGACATTTTTTTCAATTATTTATAACTGAGGAAAAAAGACTTTAAAACTTCTAATACCGTGGAATCCTTATGCTTTATTGCCTTCGGCGAGCCCGTAAACTCCGTTCATGTCCTAGTTTTGTACGACAGTGCATGAGGGTTCATATGTTCAAAATTTTTTTTTATAAGGTTATATGGAACCTCCATTTTTATCATGCTCGTGTGTGATTAACACTTAATCATGGAGGTTTCATATTACGAAATTTACCATGTTAAATAAATAATTATTGAAGAGGCCTAAGGGAGTTAACGGACATTATGAACAAACACTGGGGGCTATTTAATGGTATCATCCAGAGATTCCTTGTCCAGGGTGCGGGCAGATTTTTTAAACTTCTGGAAATGTTCCGGTAAAAATTCAAAAAAGGTATCCCCCCTGAGGCCTAACCTGAGCGTCTCAAGAGCAAGCGCTTCCTGGCATGCAATGTTACCCAGGTTCACTTCCTCTCCAAATAAGCGGATAAACCAAACTTGCTGACTTTTAACCGGGGCTTCCCAAATCACATTGGATTCACCAACAATGCTGGCTATTTCATTGATTAAAGGGGCATTGGCTGAACCGTCGGAATAATATATGCCAATGTTTCCACTTTCCCGGGCTTCCGCGATGACCTTGTTCGCTCCGGCATTAAGCTCATCTTTCATCATTTTGAGCCAGTTGACTTCTGAGATGTAAACCCCCTTTAGCTTCGAGCCCACCTCTGACAGCACCTTAAAATCATTTTTCAGAAGATCAATGTATTCAAGCTTTTTCGGATGCGCAATCTCCATAGAACCATCAGAAACTTCAACCACATCTAACTTAAACTGTTTAACATATTTTCTAAAATCGTCAAACATATTCCTCACCATAAAAGCTTCAAACAGGGTCCCTCCGAAATACACTTGCATGCCTGCCCGCTTATACACATTGATTTTATTTTGAAGGTTACGGGTAATTAAGGACGTACCGAAACCAAATTTTACATAATCAATATATTCACTTGCAGATTCTGCCAGTTCCTCAGCCTGTCTTATGCTCAAACCCTTATCCATGACCATGGTAATTCCTTTTTCTCTGGGTTTGGCTGATCGTTTTGGTAAATGTGGTAAATCGTAGTTTAGCATTGTAGATTACTCCGGTTAATTAAAATTTAGTAAATGGTTTATATATAGATGATTATAGGTGCTTATTGCTCTTACCCTTATTTATCAGGGACTTCACTTTTTTGATGCCCTCCAGAAATGGGAATTTTTTGATGACAAGCTTATGCAGGTTATGGTTAAGCTCCAATCCCGTCTTAAAATAAGCCAGGGCAGTATTCTGATTTTTAATCAAAAAATAATAGACAGCCAGCTGATAATTGATTTCGGCAATATCTTTGGTGTATTGATAACTGCTTTCCAGGATTGAGATGGCTTTGATATAATTTTCTTCCTCATAAAATATTTCCGAATAAAACAACCATGCCTCAAAATCGGAGGGATCATATTCCACGGATTTTAAGTAGGCATATTTGGCTTCGTCAATATTTCCCAGTCTGGCATTTATCTTGGCAAAAATGTAGTAATACTCGGGATTTTCTTCATCCACTTCAAGGGCCCTTTTAATATATTCCAGACTGTCATCATAATTTTCCCTGTACATCTCTACCATTCCCAGTCCGAACCATGCATCCGGATATTCCAAATCAACATTGAGTGTTTTCAGGTAATATTCGATGGCATTGTTATATTTTTTTAGCTTCTCATAGCATTCGCCCAGATAACACATAGCCTGGGTATTTTCAGGCTCCAGGTACAGAAAAGCCTTATAAGTTTCAATGGCTTGCTCAAACTCACCGTGATTGGCCAAAGTATTGGCTTTGTTAAAATAAGCGGAAGAATAATAATCATCAATGGCAATGGCAAAGTCGTACGCATCGATGGCTTTCTCGAAATTGTTTAATTTATTGTAAAGTACGCCAACATTATACCATACATTCTCCGAAAAAGGCTCTTCATCAAGGTATTTGATATAATAGTCGATGCTCTTTTCGATTTCATTGATTTTCTCATAACCATAAGCCAACTCATAAATTACGCTGTCATTTTCAGGGTCAAGTAAATAAGCTTCTTCCAGATATTTTACTGATAATTTATAATGATTTACCTGTTGAAAGGCCATGCCGATTCGGTAAAGCGTTTCATCCCGGTTATCATAGGATACGTGCAATGCCCTGTCAAACTCCCTGACAGCTCTTTTAATATTGTTCATTAAACAGTTGGCATTGCCTTTCATCAGGAATACTTCATAATTATTCGGTTCGACCCTTTCAAGGTATTCAAGCATCTTAAGCGCCTCTATCGGATAACCATTTTCCAGTGCAATATTGCATTTCTTTAAAAGAATCAATGATGAGTTGGGATGCTGCTGAATGGCATAATCTGAAGCAATAAGCGCTTTATCAAACAAGTTATTATCCAGGTAATAATCAATAATGCTTTCAAACTCCGCAACATCGAAATAAAGCGGCTTCCGGCTGCGCAACATCTGCTCATATCTCCTCACAATAGCCTGAAATTCACTATCTTCATCAAATAAAAAATCGTTGCTTTCTTTCATCAAATAAGCTGTTTTTTTATGAAAACTGTAAAAATAATTCTTTTCGTTCGTGATCCAATATATTTATGAGCAATTCATTATCAGATATTTGATGTATTTTGTCGTATGATTCATTGATTCTTTCTCTCAGGTTATCTATTTTTTTGGCATAATCTTTTTGAAAATCCGGTCTGTGCCT